>JAOUPD010000125.1 GCA_029880065.1 Hadesarchaea archaeon | reverse complement strand
TTTTTGACCAGAAAGTGAGCGACCTCCATCGCGACCACGGTGTTGATCAAAACCCCCTCTCGGAGGGCCTTTCTCACCTCGGGGACGACGAATTTGTGTTCGGGGGCGTCCGCGTCGAGGTAATAGGCCCAGATGTTCGAATCAATCATGCGCATGGCGGATGCCCCATATCTCCTTCAGCTTTTCAGGAGGGATTTTAGAGCCCCTGATGCAACCCTTCAGCTCCCGCTCGAATTTTTCGATGTCGACACTCGATTTGATGATTATGCGCTCGCCCTCTCTTTCCACTTGGAGGGTCTGGCCCTTCCGGAGGCCCTCACGAACGTCGGGGGGCACGGTTATCCTCCACTTGTCGTCCACCCTAGTTTCTCCCATATCTTCACCCATCCCACTTATTGTCCCACCAAGTAGATAAGCCCTTCGCTCGCGGGTTTTCATGACTATTCCCGCCGAGGCTTTGCGCGGAAGTTCTTTTTAAGGGAGCAAAAATCACCCTAACACAAATCGTCAGCGGTGCTTGAGCGAGGAAACCTTCTCCCTGAGCTCCATCACGAGGTCCTCCACTCCTGCCCCCTTCGCCCGCCTAGCGAGGTACCTCCAGTCAATTTTATCCCTTGAGCTCGCCATCACCCCCGCCACATCCTCCTCGTCCCGGGCACTTCGGTCCTTGCGGGCGAGCTTGTTCACGATGAAATCCTCCGGCGACAACACGTAGGCCTCGAATCGCTTCCCTGCGGCCTTGAACGCCACCTTCCAACGTCTTCGCAGCGTCTCTTCGTCCCAGGTGATACCATCGGGCTTGAACCACAGCTCCACGTCGACCAAGTTCTCTCGGTCCGACATGTAAACCATGGTGTGCTCGGGTTTCGGCTTCTCCAATGCGACCACCTTCCGAGCCCTCAATTTCTGCACAAACTCTCGGGTTTTCCCCTCCTCGCCGACCGCAAGCCCGATGTCCACGTCGACCGTGCTGCGGGGAACGCCGTACGCCGGGATCGCCAGCCCGCCTAGAACCGCGTACGGGACCTCGCACTCCTCGAAAACCTCCACAAGGTTACGCAGGCACGCTAATAACCTCGACACCCTCGACCGCCTCCTGAACACTCTCGAACTGCTCGACCTTGCTGAACCCCGATCGCTCCATCCGCAGGGTTCGGTCGGCCTGCTCAAGAACTCGCCGCAAGCCATCATCGGTTATTTTGAGCATGCTCCTCGCCCGCAGGCGCCTGAAGGATTTTAGCAGCAGCTCCCCGTCTGAAGTTATCGCATACCGGTCGTCCACCTTTTTCACAAATTTGCACATTGAGAGCCCCACCAGGGTCCGGTGCAAGGTGGCCTTTGGCAGCGCTGCTTCCCTGAGCGCCTCCATGAAGGACTTCGGGGTTTTGGCTAGGGTTTCGAGCACGCGGATGGGTTGGGCGTCAAATACTCTGAGCAAAAGCTTCCTTGGGCCTCTGGGCACCTCACCACCAATTAGTTTCTATATAGGAACTATAAAAACATTGCTGACCTGATTAAGGGCAACGTTTATCGTGTGTGCGGGAATTCGTTTTTTTCCCCCCGAATTTTTATTTTCTCCCATCGATAAGTTCAACGGCCGTCCTATGGTAAAACTAGTTGTGCAGAAATTCGGCAAAATTCCCGAGGAGCAAGCGACAGAAATCACAACCACGATCGAGGAATGCTATGAGAGGTTGATGCCGCATGAGGTGGAGATCCTGGACCTCTTGTTGTTCGAGAACTCATCCGCCATGAAGAGCTTTTACTCGCGAGAACGCGCAGCCTTGGGGGTCGTTTCTGAAGATTTCGGTGAAAAATTTTTTGCCAGCCACGATGCCTGGAGGGGGACATCTAGGATATCCGTGTGCCTCGAGAGGATAGGGGAGCTCCCGAGGCTGGTTCAGGTCGGGACCCTCAGGCACGAGGTCGGGCATTCGGTCCTGCACGGCTCGATGGAATACTACATATTTTCGATTCCCCAGCCCCTCACGGAAGCCTCGGAGAGATTCGGGCTCTCGGAAAAATTTTCTTTCAACCTCCTGTACCTCATATCCATCGCCGTGAAGGACTTCGAGGTCACGAGGCTGCTGTCGGGTAAATGGTATGTTGAGGATCAAGTCGCCTACTCGAAGTACATGCTCTCCACCTCGGAGGACGATCTGGCCGCGTGGCGGATTGCGGAAGGCAACCCCGCTGACATGGCGCTGTGTTTGGCGGGAAGGCTCAAGGATGCCGCGTGTGTCATCGGCCTGGGCTTGGTGGAACCTTCGATAACTGAGTGGATTAGGGACGAGCTCTCGTATCTGCCGGACCAGATGGTTAAAGATTTTTTGACGGTCGTGAAGGAATTTCAGCGCCGGATGGGTGGCGATACTTTCCAAAATGTAAACGTGGCGGTGGAGATATTTCTCAGGGGCCTGCTCGAACCTCTCTTCTCGAAGGAGCGACCTTTGAGGGAAAAAGCTCGTTGATTTGGACTTTAGAATTCGATTAGCATTCGATGCCTTGTCAGCAGCTTGATTATGGCCTTTTGCTTGGGCCCGATGTCCATCTCTCGCACCACATCCTTTGGCAGGTAGGTGCCCAGTCGCTCCCCGCCAAGGGTGGTTATCGTGCACTCGTAACCACCGGGCACCCGCTCCTCAAGCACCCACTCGATAATCCCGCTTGATCGGAGATCGTATGCCTGCTCGCCGCAATTTCTAC
>JAOUPD010000124.1 GCA_029880065.1 Hadesarchaea archaeon | reverse complement strand
AGCTCAACGGGGTCAGCAGGACAGAGGTATACAACCGAGCGAGGTTGCTAAAGCGGTCATCAGTGGTTTGGAGAGAGATGAATATGAAATTGCTGTGGGCATGGCTAAAAACTTGAAGATGAGCGCAAGAAACAATCTGGAACAAATATTTCAGAATATGAATCGATTGTAATTTAAAATTTTATGACATTGCTGACCGACTTATATTTTTTATTTTTGTTGGTAAACAGGACAAACAGATTCGAGAGTTTCTGAGTTTTCGAAAACTTGTCAAAAAATAATTTGGAAGCTGAAGACGGGGAGGTTTGGGGTTAAATTTTAACTTTTTTACTATATTCCTCATTTGCAGCTTGAAAATATGGCATCCGAGCATGCTTTACACCACTTTCAAGCAAATTCAGCCTCCTACGGGTTGCGACTTTTAAAATCTCATCTAAAAATGCTCTTTCGGCGGGGGGGCTTGTTTTTAGGAGGTGGTTCGAGCTTGAGCTCGGAAAATGGGCACTCTAATTGGGTAAAAAACTATTCATTAAAGAAGGTTAGTAATTATTTAGGGGATAAAAGGGTTCAAATAGAAATAAGCATTGATGTCCTTCCACCAGACCATATTGAGCTATCGCGAGATTGTTTCGGTGGTCAAAAAAGGATAAAGTTAGATGAAGAAATATACGCAACAGAGGGCCCGGGTATTGCGAGATTAGCAGGTGTTCCACAAACTATCAATATCATTATTGAAGTTGCGAAAGTGGCTTACCCTATAGCTGCTGGCGTAGTTAGTGCATGGATCTACGACAAACTCAAAAATCGAAATGTGGAAAGTATACGAATTAAGGGAACCAAAACGGAAATCAGAAAGGAGACCATCGAAATTGAAATTAAGAAAGCATTAGAAGAAAAGTCCCGATAAAGTGAGGAAAAGTCCGAAAAAGTCTGAATAAATCATGCTTAAAGTGTAAAAATGTGTTATTGTAAGTGACAAAAAAGGGTGGCGAAGTAGTGGCTCATAAATTACTAACATGCCCCCGTTGCAAATGGCGAGGAAGAATAAACACAGATACTTGCCCCAAGTGTGGACATCCATTAAGCTATTCGGTTAAAAGTGGTAAGAAAGGCAGGGCCGCTGGCTTCAAAAGATAGATGAATCCAAAAAGAGGAATAAAAATAAATTGCCGAAAATGACGATTAATCGATTTAAATTCCTAATAAATTCGGGAAATCAGAATTAAATTCATAGTTTCTCTTGCAGTCTCTGATGATTTTTTTTCAATGTGCGGTTTTCCCAAACCTCAGGATCTTTCTTCATTATTTTCCTCCCATTTTATGCGGAATTCTAGGAATATGTTAAAAAGTTAAATTTTAACCTTAAAGGCACGTTGACTTCAGCTATCGTCTTGCGATACAGAAGATATCTTCCCCACCAACTTCACCTGAATTGAGCAGCTTGAAACCAGCGGCCCGAACCCAGCACTCAAGCTCGCCCAGAGAGTGTTTGTGCTTGAGGGTAGTAATGATTACAATCCCCCCGGGCTTTACCACTCGTGCGACTTCTCTCACCGTAGCAGCTGGATCCGGCATGTTTTGAAGCAGGGTTACCGAGACCACCGCATCGAAGCTGCGATTGGCGAATGGCAAGTAATCGGCATCCGCGAGCACGAGCGCCGCGCTACCTCTCCGTTTCCTCGCCAGCTCTAGCATCTCCGGAGATGAATCTATGCCAACCACGAACTCACTTCGCCGCGCGAGTTCGCTCAAGAGCATGCCAGTACCGCAACCCAAGTCAAGAACTTTAGCAACCCGTGAGAGATTCTTGGTGATGATTTCGTATTTCTCGCGTTGGATTTGCTCGTAACGTCGTTCATACATGAGCGCAGTTTCGCCATAGCGCCGTTTCAACTCGAGTTTGCGAGCGGCCATCGGAGAACATTTTTACCTAGCCTCCTAAAGCTTGAACGGGTTGGTATTTGAAAAAGCGTATTGAGAAATTGAAGGATGAACTCATTAAACGTGGGCTGGACGCGTTTTTAGCAATCCAGAACACTCGCTACTTGGCGGGCACGACGGCGGCAAAGGCGGTGATCGTCCCCACCGATGGATCCCCCTTGCTCATATGCAGCAGGCTTGAGTTCGATCAAGCCAAGAGGGAGAGCTGGATTCGCGACGTTCGAGCTTTTTCTAGCTGGAAAGCTCCTCTGCGCCGTGGAGAGCGGGTAAGTTTTTGTAAACCCTGGCAACTAGTCGCTAATTGTATTCAAGAGCTAGGCGCTCAAGCCGTGGGCTACGATCACGCAAGTAGGGAGTTCATACGAAAGTTGCGGGCTGATTATACGGCAAACTACCGTGAGCTACCTGGACTTATGCTCGAACTTCGTAAGATAAAATCAAGAGAAGAAGTATCCTTATTGCAGAGATCCGCGAAGATAGCCACTAAAGGCATGCGTTGCGCCGCGGAGTCGATTGCGGTCAGCCGGACCGAGTTAGAGGTTGCTGCGGAGGCCGAGCGCGAGATGCGGATGGCCGGATCTGAAGGAACATCATTTCCAACAATCGTCGCTTCCGGCAGAAATTCTTGGTTGCCCCACGCCAGCGCGACGCGAAAAAGCTTGCGACGAGGGGAGCTTGTCGTCGTCGATCTAGGCGCCGTTTACAAGGGTTACGCCTCAGACATGACCCGAACTTTTGCGCTTTCGCCGACAAGGAAACAGATTACGTTGATTGAGTTAGTCAGGCGTGCTCAAA
>JAOUPD010000123.1 GCA_029880065.1 Hadesarchaea archaeon | reverse complement strand
GGTTAGCGGGAGGAGACCGGAGAGAATTTTCATCAAGGTTGTTTTTCCTGCGCCGTTCTCCCCAAGCAACCCGACGATTTCCCCTTTCCTTACCGCGAAATCTACACCGCGTAGCGCGATTGTGCCATCGGGATAAACTTTCCTTATGGATTTCATTTCGATATACGATTCAGAGCTCATGTTTTTCTCTCAAGCTCTTAAACCTTGGTCGCGCACTTAAAAGTTTTCGAACGAATAATTGAACGAGAACTGTTTCAAACAATTGTTATATTATGTACTAATGGACGGGTAGGGGGCTCGCTTCCAAAACTGCTAAACTTTTGCCAGTAAGAGAATAAATAAACCTCTTGGCGATAAGTTCTTAAAGTCAAGTAATTATACATCGAGACTCTAGATCCAATCGCAAGAAGGTGAAATCTGAGAGGGCATTTTTGATGAAACGTCTCAAGATCCCTGAAGTCGATACTCGCCCTTTTGTACAATCTGGTGTTGGTGTGGTTCTAGGATTATTACTTGGGGCGTTGTTAATGGTAATATTCGGCTACGATCCAATAATAGCATATTATTGGCTATTCAGAGGAGCATTCGGCAGCATATCAGACATAATGGAGACGCTTGCTTTCGCCACGCCACTAATGCTCACAGCGGTAACCTTTGCAATCGGTGTGAAAACCGGGCTCTTCAACATTGGTGCTGAGGGACAAATGTACCTAGGAGCCATAGGCGCTGCCGCTGCTGGTGGCGCGATTGCTCTTCCAGCGGGCCTTCATGTAGCCGTTGCCACAGCGTTTGGGATGTTTTTGGGTGCCCTTTGGGCCATTCCAGCGGCCCTCCTTAAAATGTGGAGAGGAGTTCACGAGGTTATATCCACTATCATGTTCAATTGGATAGCCTTCCACTTTGCCACATACCTCGCCATCTATTATTTGGCGGAGCCGGGTAGCGCGGAGAAGACAGCCCCCGCCTTGCCAAGCGCTCGCTACCCTATCTTAATGGTAGGATCGAGCTTAACGGCTGTGATATTCGTTGTCATAGCATTCTGCATCGGAATTTACATATACCTGTGGGGGACGAAGGCGGGTTATGAACTCAGGTTAGTGGGAGCGAACCCGGATGCTGCCAATTATGCGGGGGTAAGCTCCCGACGTGTGATGCTCCTCAGTTTCGTCATCGGAGGACTCGCCGCTGGACTCGCTGGAGCAAGTCAAATTATAGGTAGACCTCCCGCCTGGTCCCTTTACGCGACTTTGGGTAACGTTATAACGTTGGGATTCGACGGAATTGGGGTCGCCCTAATAGGAAGAAACCATCCCATAGGCGGCGTATTTGCAGCCGTATTTTATGGAGGGCTGCAGCATGGTAGCAGACTTATGGAGTATAGGGCGGGAGTATATTCTGAACTAGTCCGAGCCATCAGCGGCCTGATCGTTGTAGCACTGGCTATCCCAGAGATCGCGGCTATCATAAGGAAGAGGTTCAAAAGATGAAGGCGCTCTCTGGCTTCAAAGGACGCGCGCCGCGCGCGAGGGTCGTCTGGCTTTTTTTTTGCGTGATCTTGGTCACGATTCTCATTTACGCCCTAGAAGTATTTGACCTGAGCCCAGTTTCCCTCTTGGAAAGTGGATTGCTCGCAATGACACCATTGGCTTTGACAGCAGTCGGGGAATGCATAAATGAAAAATCTGGAGTCGTCAACATAGGACTGGAGGGAATCTTGCTCATAAGCTCCGTTACGGGGGTTTATGGAGCAGAATATTTTGGGAATGGAATTCTCGGGCTTCTAGTCGGTGCGCTAACAGGCGCTTTCATAGGGTTCGTTTTTGGCGTAGTAAGTGTTTATGGAAGGGCAGATCAAGTCGTTGCAGGAATGGGCATCAACATATTTGCCCTTGGCTTCGTTCAGTATCTTTTGATGTCTATCTGGGGATTTCCTGGAATTCACCTCGTTCAAAGAAAACTCAAGATACGGCCACTATACACCCCCATTGGGCAGCTCAGCATTGTGACCATTTTTGCCATAATTGCCGCCGGCTTGGCCCACATTTTTCTATATAAAACGGTACTTGGATTCAGGATAAGGGCCACAGGGGAGAGCCCAGAGGCCGTCGATGTGGCTGGAGTGAGAGTCGATCAAGTTAGGATTCTCTCAAGTACCCTTGGAGGAGCGTTTTGTGGCTTAGGGGGAGCATTTATGCCCTTGGCTTGGTTCGGTGCCGTCGTAAAAGAAATATCCGCCGGCAAAGGTTTCATCGCTTTGGCCTGTGTTGTATTCGCGGGATTACAGCCACTGTTGGCCCTCGCCGCCGCTTTCATCTTCGGCTTTGCCGAGGGCTTTTCCTTCGCCGTGGCGGTTACACCAGGAGTCAAGGAAATCATCCCTTTTTATTTCGTGAACATGATCCCCTACATCACCACTCTTGCGATCGTAACGATCGCGGTCGGCAGAAAGAGGTTCCCTAAGGCTAGTGGCGTGCCTTATCGAAGAGAATAGCGCGAGCTAGGTTTAAGCGGAATCCAATATTTTCAAGACAGCCTACCCAATAACAGTTTCAACGTGAAAACCTTGAGCTATGAATCTGACGTGGGCGCGCGCTTTCACCTAGAAAACTTTATATTTTTTGTGGGCACTGCTGTTTTCCTCGTCGATGAAGGTTAAACCATTGTCTGATGTTCTCATTAAGGGCGGCACCATCGTAACAATGGATCCTAAGCGGCGCATCCTAAAAGATGGCTACGTTGCGATCGAGAAAGGAAGGATCATGGATCTTGGAAGGTCTGGGAAAATTAGGGCTGAATACAAGTCCGCCGAGGAGGTAATCGA
>JAOUPD010000036.1 GCA_029880065.1 Hadesarchaea archaeon | reverse complement strand
CCAAAATTTAAAGTACTTGGGTAGCGTATAATAATTTGAATCATGTCTTGAGAGTTTAATCATGAGAAGGACCGTTCTAGTTTATGAGTTGGTGGGAATAATTTTTATAATAATCTTGGGGAGTTTACTACATTTCACTTTCGAGTTGTCTGATCATCAGGCAGTTGTCGGAATATTTTCGTCTGTAAACGAAAGCGTATGGGAGCATCTGAAATTGGCTTTTTGGCCGGCGTTGTTTTTTGCCATTATAGAATACAGGCCCTTGAAATCAAGTCAAAACTTCTTATTTGCGAAGGGTGTTGGCATATATTTAATGCCAACAATCATAGCAGTTCTCTTCTATTCTTACACGGCCATTCTCGGAGAAAGTGTTTTTGCAATTGACATTCTTACTTTCATCATTGCGGTCATAATAGGCCAATTTGTGAGTTACAAGTTGTTGGTTTCAAAAAAATTTCCTAAAACTTGGGGTAGGATTTCACTAATCGCGTTAATTCTTTTAGCCGCCCTATTCGTAATCTTCACTTTTTACCCGCCCCGCTTACATATTTTCATGGACCCGATAACCGGAGGATACGGTCTCCATTAATATGAAAAGGCGAACTCAATGCATTTTTTCCTTTCAACCCCACACCATTTCCATTGTAATTGTTGATGTTATTAAAATACTTACTGATGTGAAATAGCTATTCTGGAACGATTGAGTAAAAATGGCAATTTAAAAGTGATGCGGCCGGCGGGATTCGAACCCGCGCAGCAGGCTTTTCCCGAGCCTGCATGGGAAGCCTGAGTCCTAACCAGGCTGGACCACGGCCGCATAATTAAATGTCAATCCAGTTCTAATTAAATTTTTAATTTCTGGCACGTATTTGGTCGGCAGCCTTGGCGCGCGTCACAGCTGCACACTACCCGGTTTGCCTCTTTATAAACGACCTCCGTCTAAAGCCTCGGCGGGAGGGATGGCGAACGTTCGCCACTACGTGATTTATGATTTCAGAGGCAAGGCCCCACGGAGCCTCTACCGTCTGCGAGAGCGCTTGGAATCAGAGGGTATGGTGGAGTGGATTCAATACAGCGTCGTGAGAGCCGAGAGGCTGGATATCGCTCTGCAGATAGCCCACTTCTGTCGAGAACGAGGAGCCGAAGTTGAGCTCATCAGAGGTATCAGGTGTCGCGTTGAATGATGGCGAACGTTCGCCACTATTCACCGAAGCTGATTTTTCAATCCCGCTCAGAAGAATGAAAACAGGACGATGGCGAACGTTCGCCGTGTCAGGTTTGATGCTTAGGTTTTTGCTCTTGGAGAAAGCTAAATACGTACAATTTCTGCAACGGTGGGCACCTTACAGGTCTCTCGTCATACCAGGTATCTAGATGTAAAAATGATGGGCCCAAAATGTTGAAGCCAATTATAAGTAGAAAATCCTAGAGCCGCTCCCGCGCGATCCGGGTGAGTTCGGTCTTGGTCAGCAACCCCACCAGCTCTCCCTCGAGGTTCAGCACGGGAAGGGTGGAGAATCGCCGCTCGAGCATGAGACGCGAAACTTCGGGGAGCATAGCGTCTGTTCGTGTTGTCGTGGCCGGTTGGCTCATGATGTCCCCGACTAGCAAGTTTCTGATGCGCTCGCTCTTGTGCTGATTGGGGGCGACTTCCTGAAAAGCTGCGAGCTTCATTGCCACGTCTCGCACCGTCACGACGCCGACGAGCTTTCCGCCCTCCATGACCGGTAGGCCGACCAAATCTTCATCTAGTAGCACCCGACGCGCGTGAACAACCCGATCTCCTGGTGATACGGTAGTCGGGCTGGCCTCCATCACCTGCCCCACGTAGACATCATCGTACTCCGCGCAAACCTTCGCGAAGTCTAGCTTGGTCACGATGCCCGCGAGGTGCTCCCCCTCGACTACTGGAAGTCCACTGATGTCGTGGTCGAGCATTATCTCGGCGGCCCGCTTCACTATTACTTCCGGGGCCACGGTAATCGGGTTGGGGGTCATCACATTCGAGACGTGCATCCGTCCGGGGGGCAAGCGGTAGGCTGTGCTCGACCCCATCTCACGAGCTATGTCTTTCTCGGTAATCATGCCCACGATTTTACCCGCCTCAAGCGCTACGAGGCGAGAAATCTCGTTTCGCCGCATCAGGTCAATCGCGTTTGCCAAAGGCTGATCCTTGTCAAGCGTCACTACGGGCGAACTCATGATTTGACTTACACGCATTCAGACACCTCAAATCAATAACTCCAGCAGGTCGTGCTCGGTTATTATCCCCTTGAGTTCACCTCGTTCGATCACGGGCAGGCAGCCGCACTCGCGCTCACGCATGAGCCCAGTAGCCTCCCCAAGGTCGGTCTCGGGCGCCACGGTCAGCACATCGCGGGTCATTATCTCTTCAACACCTACAGACATCGCCTCGTCTACGCGTTGCGAAATCATGTGCTCGAACACCTTGCTCGTCCCGAAGTAGCGCAGGATGTCGACGCTCGTGACGATGCCGACCAGTTCTAGTTCGCGTACCACGGGCAGGCGTCGAACTCCTCTAGAGATCATCCTTCTAGCCGCTTCGCGAATTTGAAGTTCGGGCTCAGCGGTGATCACATGGCGGGTCATATGGTAACTCACGGGGGTTCCGGTCTTGGTCGGCACGTAGTTTATGAAATCGCGCTCCGAGACGATGCCAGCAATCTGCTCGCGCTCGTCGAGGATGGGTATCCCTCCAACACCGGTTTGGAGGAGGAGCTTCACGACATCAATCATAGACATGTCGGTGGTGCCGTGAATTACCCGCTCAGACATAATCGTTCGCACGGGCTCGTTAGCTGCGGCGAAGAAATTGCCCTTTAACTTCTCCTGTACGATTCTGAATTTTTCGCCTCCGCCCAAGAAGTCGATGATGTCTCGCGTGCGGATGATGCCTATGAGTTTTTTTGTACCGGGGCTCGCCACAGGTAACCTTCGCACGCCCCGCTCGACCATGAGCTCAGCCGCATTCTTTATCCGCATTGTCGGGGAAGCTGTTATCACTAGTTTTCGCGCGAGGGGCATGATGCTTCCTTCCTCCCGATGGCGTCTCGACTTAAAGGCCAGCGGTCCACGTTTGATGGACTTATAATGGGGAAATCTCCGCATCCTATCACCCACATGCCACTCTTACAATATCTGAACGACTCACAATTCCTACTAGGTTGTCCTCATCGACGACCGGGAGCCTGCCAACGTTGCGTTTGAGCATGAGTTCGATGGCTTCGGCGAGCGGCACCTTGGGCGAGACGGTTATCGCGGGGGTGCGCATGAGGCTTCGCACCTTGGTAGGTGAACGCCCGCCCTTTGCCGATTCCTCCGCCAATCGGATCTCTCCGGAGCGAATGATGTCCGAGCGGGTTACCATGCCGATGACCTCTAGCTTGTGTTTTTGCTTGTCGTAGCGCGTGACGGGCAGGCCTGAGTAGCGAGTTTGCTCCATGATGCCCCAGACGCGGGATATCTCGTCATCCCGCTCGCACGTTGCGACCTTCTTGGTCATGATGTCGCCAACCGTAAGCTTAGACTTCATCCCCTCCACAATTTTGAGGATGCTATCCTGCCTGATGAGCCCGATCACGGTCTTATCGCTGTAGCTCTGGACCACTGGCACGTTCGAGATTTCAAGCTTGACCATGTCTTTGGCGAGCTTGGCTAGATCGCTGGCCGGAGTTGCTATGAGCCGGGGTGGAAACATGAGCCCTGCGACGGGTATGTTGGAGCGGGTCGAGGTGATGCGAATGATTTGCTGTTCAGTGATGATTCCCTCGAGCCGCCCTCCATCGATGACGGGAAGGGCTCGAAAGCCGCTCGAGCGCATGACCGCACGAGCTCTGGTGACGAGATCGCGTGAGCTGACGAAAGTAGAGCAGGGCTGCATCACATCGCTAATGCTGACCCGCATGAGCAGGTCCCGGCATACCATTCCACCATCTACCCGCCCATAGTATCGCGGCAGTTCTCACAAACCCACATACCGTTTACTTCGGAGAGGGCAGTTGTAACCTCGCCGCAGACCTCGCAGACGCTCTGCCCGACCTCCTCGCGCTCGAGCATCTCTGGGTGCGAAACTACTTCGCTGAGTTCGGGAGAAATCGCGGTGATGTCGCTTGCTGTGAGGATACCTATGAGGATTCCGTTTTCGACCACCGGCAAACGTCGGATTTTGCTGTGAGCCATCGTTCGCGCGGCATCGGTTATGTCTATGTTGGGACCGATAGTCGTTATCGGGCTCGACATTATTTTGCCGACCTTGACCTTGCTAGGCCTCAAATCCAAGCTCACAACTTTCATTAGCAGGTCCCGTTCGGTCAAAATTCCGACCGGCTTCTTTTTCTTCACAATGACGATACTTCCCACTCCGCGCTCGGCCATGAGTTTCGCTGCCCGGTCAACCGTAGTGTTTGGACCTGCAGTGAGAACTTTGTCAGCCATCGCGTCTCTTACTGAGGCAACGCGCTTCACGGATTCACCGTTCTTCAATATAGATTATGGTATTTAAAAACTTGTAACACAAAACTTCACGGGGTTTAGTTTGGTCGAGGAGTGGAAGCGTGCAGCGGCCGAGGCGGCGGCGAAGCTTGTAAAGGGACACATGCTCGTCGGCCTAGGCTCGGGTACGACGGTCGCGCAGGTAGTTCGAGCCCTAGCGAAGTTAAGGCCCAAGGCGGTCTTCATCCCGAGCTCCTCCTCCACCCAGAGGCTTGCGAATGAGTTGGGATTAAAACTAAGCTCACTCGATGCCCACGAAAAACTCGATATTATGATAGATGGCGCCGATGAAGTCGACCCGAATTTCAACCTGATTAAAGGAGGAGGTGGAGCGCAAACCCGAGAGAAAATCGTCGCGAGCGCGGCGCAAAAAGTTGTCATCGTTGTGGACCGAACAAAATTGGTTCGACACTTGGGCGAGCGCATGCCCGTGCCGGTCGAGGTGTTGCCGTTTGCGCGCGAGTACACGATGGAACATCTGGAGAAGCTCGGTGGGGAGCCGAAGCTGAGAGTGACTCCGGCGGGAACACCTTTTGTGACCGATAATGGCAACTACATCGTGGACGTGAAGTTTGCGCGGATGGCTAAACCAGCTCAGCTCGAGGCGGCAATCAATCGCGTGCCGGGCGTTGTTGAAAACGGGATTTTTGTGAATGCTGCAGATCTTGTGCTAGTGGGGTATGAAAGAGGCTGTGCAAAGCTGCGATTGAAGAAAGATTTTTTGAAGTTTGTGCAAAGCGTCAAAGCTTAAGAATTTGAGGCATAAATTGATTAATGCCGGAGTAGCTCAGGTGGTCCGAGCGCGAGACTCATAACCTGATCGGCGGTTGTGAGTGCTGATTCACGAGATGATGTGAGAAATCTCGAGGTCGGGGTTCAACTCCCCGCTCCGGCACCACTACTTCTTCGGCAACAGCTTCCAAAAATGTACCAAGGATCGATGACACGAAATAATTTATATGTGTTGACCCTAAGTTGGCGGAGGTGGTAGTTTGTTGAAAACACCAGTAGTAATCGTAAACTTCAAAACCTACCCTCAATCGGTGGGTGAGCGAGCGGTGGAACTTGCCAAAACGATCGCCGAGGTGGCCAAGGAGGAAGGGATAAGCGTCGCAGTCGCCCCCCAGAACCTCGATCTTTACAGGGTCGCGAGTCAGGTTGACATCCCAGTCCTCGCGCAGCACGTTGACTCCATCGCCCCGGGTGCCCACACGGGATGGTTGATAGCAGAGACGCTGAAGGCAACAGGGGCCATTGGTTCGTTGATTAATCACTCGGAGCACCAGATTCAGTCTGAGGAGATCGAGCAGGTGGTGAAGCGCCTGCGAGAGTTAGAGTTAACTAGCGTGGTCTGTGCGAAGGACCCGGAGGTTTGTAAGAAGGTCGCGGCATTCAGGCCCGATATGGTCGCGGTCGAGCCTCCCGAGCTGATAGGGACTGGGCGGGCGGTGTCAAAAGTCAAGCCCGAAGTAGTGAGCGACGCGGTAAAGCTGGTGCACGAGGTCAACCCTGATGTTCGGGTGCTCTGCGGCGCGGGGATAACAAGCGGCGAAGACACGCGAATCGCGCTGGAGCTGGGTGCCGAGGGTGTGCTACTTGCATCGAGCGTTGTGAAGGCTACCGACCCCCGAGCGGCGATGTTGGATGTCGCGAAGGGAATAACTTTGAAGTGAAACGAACGCTAGGTAGTGGCATGAGGGAGTTCTCGCGAGTAGAGATAATTCTCTTTGCTGCATCATTTGGTCTCGCGAGCTTGGCTATCTGGTATCTCTGGCTCGGACCGGTTTGGGAAGCGTTGGCCCTGCCACGCCTGCATCACTGGATATACGGTGCTGTCTGCGTGGGCGTGGGCATAGGGCTGAACTCGAGGACTCAGCATAAGCGGGTAAGTTATTTCCTTGTGGTGGTGGGCGCAATCTGGTTCGTGGACGATTTTCAGGATTTCGTCGGAGTTTTCTCTTAGGACGGAAAAATCAGGGGCTCTTCTGCGCCAGCGCCTTCAGGGCCTCGATGGGCTTTGCTTTGAGCTTAGTTTCCAGCTCCAACAGAAATCGGTCAGCGGGGTCCCCGCCGAGTTGCCAGAGGTCGACATAAATTTGAGCAATCGGAGCTGCACCGTCCTTGTTCGTCTGCGCTAAGTGGGGATCAGGCCTCATCACGAAAACGTTTTTCCGTTCGGCGGGGCTTTCTGGGAACCTCCGTCGCACCTCCGCGGGATCGGCGTAGACGAATACTTGCTCGTAATGGGTTGGAGTCTTTCCGAACCTCCGCCGGTAGCCGGAAAATGCTGTGAAGACGGCACCGTGCGGCATTTTATCCTCGATCTTGACCACCGAGTCGGACGAGTAGGTTGAGTAGGATATATCGCGGGCGAGGTTGCGAGTGCAGGCCCAGTAGGTGAGGACCTTCTTCGGATCCACCACTCTGAACCCGAGGGGCTTCTTCTTGATTGTGTGGAACTGGTTGAGCTTGGTTACAACGCGGTTTACGGTATCCATGGAAAGCTCACACGCCTGCGCAAGCGATTTCTGGCTCATGAAGGATTCATTCTGCTCATAGAAGCGGTAGAGAATCTCGCGGAGAACACGATTAATCTTCTTCACATATTAAAGAATGCCCAAACTTTCTTATTAAAGTAACGAATACATAACGAATGTTGAACTTTCTTATTAAAGGTTTCGGAAAAATCCGATATATTTATCTTAAACAAGTTCATAATCATAGTAGTAGCAAAATGAGCAAAGCTATTTATGCACGTTTTTCAAGAAAAATATTCGTATGAAGTGTCCTCGATGTGGATATGAGTGGGAGTCAAAGATCCCACAACCAAAGGAATGCCCGCGTTGTAAAGGGAGATTGGATTATGTATCTGTTGGGGCATCTAGAGTAAGAACGGAAAAAAAAGAGGTGCGAAAAGAGATGACCAGTAAACTTCCTTGGGTAGCTGCGGCAACCGTCATAGTGATAGTAGTAGGACTAGGGGCATGGGCGCTTTTGGGACAAGTACCCGCAGGAGCCGCGAGTATCTCAGCAGTAGCAGGGCAGGGAGTCGTCTTCGCTGGAGGAATACCCGCAGGCACAGCCTCAGGGATAGAGAACGTGTACATAATAGCGCACGGTACCTACACTGATACAGATAATTTGTCCGGAGACGCTAGTATTCTTGGTGTCATCGAAGCCACTACGGGATCTGTGAATATCGCCTACGAGACGTCCTTCGATATAGTCGTCGCCGTCAAGGTGGGAACTGACAACATGGCATACGTTCACGTGGATAACATGAACGTGTCGTTGGCTGCCAGTGGGTCATTTACCATCACCGAAGAAAACGCTGGCGACAGTGTTAACTCTCACAAAGCCACAACGCCACACGAAAACAGCGGCTACGGTACAACTTCTGGCTGGCTCCGCATAAACTGCGTATGGGACAACAACGGCAGCGGTTATAAGCTACCAGCTAACGGGAGCATTACCATAGACCCCATAAAGCTGTTGGGCTGGAAGTAAAGACCTAGCTCCTAAGCCCCTTCTCCCTTTTTTTTCTTTGATTTAGCGCTAGCTAGAAACCAAACACTTGGGGAGAAAGATCTCGATGCGAAGTAGATAACTTATATCTTTCGAGTAATTACCTACTTGGTTGAAAGGTGAAACGTGATGGACAAGAAGATGACGGCAATCTTCGCGCTTCTCGTTCTGGTTACGATTACGGGAATCGGATGGCTCAGCTCTGAATTGAGACCCGAACGTGTGCGCCCTCTTCCTGAAGGAATAGACAATTGGGTCGAGCTCTTTCATGGATATGAGGCCTACCTCGATCAAAGAATCTCTTACTCCACCGTTAGCGGAAACAGCATGGAGCCAACGTTCGGGGAAAACGATAAGGTCCTTTGGGTCGAAGTCGATCCGGCAGAGCTCAAAGTTGGCGACATTATCATCTACGACCACCCGACTAAACCTGGGGAGGGGCCCATCGCTCACAGGATAATCGAAATAATGAAAAATGGAGAATATCGATTTGAAACTAAGGGGGACAATCGATCGGAATCGGACGCGAAAACTGCTATCAGTGCCTACTTTGTATCGGAGGATGACCTCAAGGGCCTCGTGATCGGTGTGATCTACGTGGCTAAGTGAGTTCGGCAGCTGATTCCGAGTAAAAAGGCAAGCATCATACATCTCTTAGAGAACCAAATCTAAATTTTGTTATCTCTAATCGCTGATGTCTTCTTTGGCCATTTTCGTTCATTGTCGGATGTTCACTTTTTGTTAAAAAGGTTTCGAAAAAATCCGATATGGGTTAGTCTGAGCGGACGAGCAGTTTGTTTTTTGAAGGTTTCGGGATGGGCCATGATGGCTGGATTAGCTTTCCCGCCTTAAACGTGCCGAAAACCGAGATTGAAGTGTAAAATGGCGAAAATTGGTTGCCACCAATGGAAATGCGTATTCAGATTATAGGAAAGCAGCTCCTTTCAAACGATAAGGTTAGTCAGACTGACCTCTGCCTATCCACAGGGCTCCCTTCTTGGAAAATTTCGCGATTATTCAAGCGATTGGAGATTTTGGGGTTCATCGAGGTCGAGAAGGAGCCTCGTTTCAGCCGTGGAAGGCCTAGGAAGCTTGCCAAGCTCACAGCGAGGGGGATCGAGTACTTCGCGGGTCTGCTGAGGGAGGCGGATGAGGGGGGCAATGCCCAGAGCCGCGCCTCTAAGCAACCTCTCGCAACTAGGGAGGGTGAGTTCGGTGGGTAGTGAGCTAGGGGGCTGGGCGAAGCCGAGCCTAGGACAGAGGGCGGGTGCGGTAGCGGTGCCTGTCCTGCTCACGCTGCTCTTGCTCAGCCCACCCGCAGCTATCACGATTACCAGCACACAAGACGCTGGAGCCCAGCCTGCAGAGAATCAGCTAGCGGACAACCAAATATCGGAGAATCATGTTCTCATTGAGACTTGGACTGGGGTCGTTCAAGCCTTAGCTGCTTGGCAACTCGTCGAGGCTTGGACGGGAGTTATACTAGAGAATCGGCCCCTCGATAATCAGATAACCGAGAACCAAGTGGCGGATAACCAAGTCGTAGAGAATCAGATCAGCATTTCTTCCGGAGCCATTACGGTGGTGATAGGTAACATCGCTGCGGGTGAAAGTGGCACGGCGGATTTCAGCGCCTGCGAAAACATGCCATTAGAGGAAGTCACGATCACGCTCTTGGAGAACTCGGCAGATGTGAGTATTACCGTGAGAACCTTTGCGAGTGGGCCAGCCGGTCTACCAGCTTTGAAGTTCGCCGCCGTTTACGCGTACCTCGATATCTCAACTAGCGTTCAAGAGAACCTCATCGAGAGCGCTACGATAGTGTTCAGCGTCCCCAAGTCATGGATTCATGCCAACCAAATCGATGCGGGCAGGGTCGCCCTCTATCACTACGATAACGCGTGGCAGGGGCTTACAACCACTTGGGCAGGGAAGGACAACAAATGCGTTTACTTCTCGGCGCAAAGCTCAGGGTTCTCATGCGCGATCTCAGGAACCCGGGGATGTGGTAAGGAAATCGTAGTGACGTTCGACCGTCAATTGTCTGGAGATCGTGTAGGTCAGCACAAAGTTCCGCCACTCAGCTTGGTGACCATGAAAATCACCGCGGAGGTTTCGAGCCAAGTTGAAAACGCGACCCTTATCGATTACTTCCCAAGCTCTTGGACCGTGGCCGACGCGAAGGGCGGGATCGTCAGCAGCTACGATGAAGATTACAACAAGATAGAGTGGAGCATTGGCTCGATCAGCGATTCCGTTTCTAGATCCTATGTGATTCGGTCTCCCGAGCTGACCAAGCCCCCGATCGACTACTACTTCCACTCCGAGCTGACCTACGAGCGGGGAAGCGCGAGCAGCGATGAGTGGAGAGTAAAAGTTGCGGATCCTACAGACCCCGATACCGGCTGGAAGAGCCCATCTTTTTATGCGAATA
>JAOUPD010000122.1 GCA_029880065.1 Hadesarchaea archaeon | reverse complement strand
GGCCAAAGGAGGATACTCACCCTTGAAAACTGGATCGATGAACCAGCGATTCCAGAACTCATCAAGCTTGCTGGCTGCCTCCAGATCTTTCTTATCATCACTTATCGGATGCACGACATTAAGGTCTACAACTGTACCTATCTGGAAATCTTGACTAACGTCCCGTAGAGCTTGAATGGCTTTCCCTTGGGCAAGCTCTAAATGGTGCGAGACCTTTAAGGCCAGTTCCAAATTTTTTACACCTGGTGCATGAATCCCATAAAGATGCCCCAACCACGCTATACATCTGGGTTCGTTAATGATTACCCATCGCTTGACAATGTCCCCTAACTCGCGAGCTATGAGCTCAGCGTAATCTGCAAAATACTGAATGATATTCCGATTTGCCCATCCCCCTTCATCCTGTAGCGCCTGAGGCAGGTCATAATGGTACAGACAAACCCAAGGTTCTATTCCCTCTTTTAAGAGTTCGTCGACAAGGCGCCTGTAGAAGTTCAGACCAGCCCTATTGGCATCACTCTTTCCCTTAGGAAGCACACGAGACCAGGATATGGAGAATCGATATGCTTGCACGCCCAACTCTTTCATTAAAGCTACATCTTCTGTATAGCGATGGTAATGATCGCACGCTATGTCTCCTGTATCACCATTCTTGATGTTTCCGGACGTATGAGAAAAGCGATCCCAAATCGATTCACCTTTCCCGTCCTTGTTCCAAGCACCTTCGATCTGATAGGCGGAACTTGCCACACCCCACAGAAAACCATCCGGGAAAGTGATCCCTTTCGTAGTCACACGCACACGGTTACACTTTTCTTCTTAATATTTATCGTTTTCCATATTTGTGTTCTGCTTGCGTAAGCAAAGATAGAATCCTAGCGTACTGCGCGAGATCCTAATGCAGGGATGGTGCTTGAACCCACGAACTCGACATTTAAAACAAAAAGCTTGGGAAAGAAATTTTTGAATTTGCGAACTTGAACCATTTGGGCATGGGGACGGGCAGACTTACCAAGGTTTTTTACTGGTAAACTTGGGTGGGGGTCCCACCCCCCGCACTCCAATTTCAGCCCTATTTTGAGCTTATTTTGTATGGAAAGGCTTAGTTTGGGGTGTTGTGAGCGGGGGTTGAAATTTGAACACGTGTTTACCGATAAAATGCTGCGTTCTTGCGGGGCGACTAATACGCGGTGGATCTCACCAGGTTGAAAGGCGCGTGCGTTTGCGCATTGTGCTTCCCTGAACCATGGTCTCCATTCGATGAGTGATCATCCCCTGACCACTACATGCCTCTCCTCACAACGTTGGGAACAGCAGACCAGGTGCTCAGGGCAAGGTCATTCACGACAGCTGGTACTGGGGCGACCTCGGCATGGGAGCTTACGAGTTCGCGCGCGCAGTGCTTATGGATATTCGCAAACAATAAAAAGGCAAAAATGCACAGCGTAAAGGTGGTGGAAAGTTTGGGATTTGTTAAGGTTGCTGAAACGTCAGAAATTCCTGCTGGGAAAACGAAGATGGCTAGGCTTGAAGAAAAGGAGATCTTGATAGCCAATGTGAATGGTAATTATTACGCTATTGAAGACAGATGCACTCATGCTGGTGGAGACCTTTCGAAAGGGTCTTTGGAAGGCAGCATAGCTACTTGTCCCAAGCATGGAGCAAAATTTGATGTAACTACAGGAAAAGTTGTTCTAGGTCCAAAGATCCTCTTTATGCACCCAAAGATTAACGATGAACCTTCCTACGAAGTAAAAGTTGAAGGAAAGGACATTCTGCTTAAAATCGAATGATTTTTCTGATCCTGCAGCGCGCGTTACAGACAAAAACTGTCCACTCAGACGAGAAGAACAGCTATTATACCACTCAAAAAAACGCCATCAAAGGTGCCTGCTCCACCAATGCTCGCAACTGGTGCACCAAGCTTAGGAATAACACTGAGGTTTGACAAGTCTGCACCTATGAGTGTTCCAAGCACGCCTGACACATAGGCAACTACTCTTGGTGCCCCTGACGGAAGAAGATAAGCCAAAAAAGCGGCAACTAGAGGCGGAACAAAAGCTGGCGTGGTAATGCCTACCCCTTTCACTGGTCTCGCAATAGCGTGAGTCACTACCGTAACGACAGCAACACCCGCTAAGGCGTATAATATGGCCGACGGTTGTTTCCACAATAAATAAAACGAGACGAAAGCAGGTATCAATGCTCCTCCCATGTTAACGGCTATCATCGTCGTTGTTTCACCATATTCCACCTGTGGAATTCGATACACTATGCCAAAGAACCTTACAAACTCCTCCTTTATCATCGGGATTGTGGTTTTGAGCTTCAAAATTGGGATGTTAATGTAGCTTCCCACGAAGGTGGCAACCAGAATTAAAGCAGTCAAGGCTGGACTGAATCCAACATCCGCGAAGGCCGCTCCGATTACTCCTATGAAAATCAGACCTATCACCAAAACTAGAATAAGCAGCAAGACTGCAAACACCAAATAATTGTGAGGGCAGTAAATGGTTTTCCTACTCATCGAATCACAACCTCATACTTCGCTAACCTTGGTATTTATGTACTCAGTTATGCACGCCAACTTCACATGAGTTCAGCCCGCGCAAGTTCAAGGTATGTACTCTCTCAAATCCAAGTATTGGGAGATAAATACTTAGTGGATAAGGTTAAATGTTGATGAGTGTTAGGTAGCAAAGTTCTTAAATTTCACACATTAGTCTAATTTTATGGATTTAGAGAAGAGAGTATTCGTAATCCCCCATTTTCATTACGATGTTGCATGGATTAGTACAGAAGAGGAATACTTGAAAATAGTCTACAAAATTTTGGGTAAAGTTATG
>JAOUPD010000121.1 GCA_029880065.1 Hadesarchaea archaeon | reverse complement strand
AGATTGGGGGATGGCTTTCATCACCGCAAAGGCCCCTGAGAGGTTCCCGAAGACGCGTCCAGCCTTCGCGCGCGCAAGTTCGGCCACGACTGGGTTCTTCTTCTGAGGCATGATGCTGCTTGTCGCCGCGAATTCCTCGGGCAATTCGATGAAGTTGAATTCAGCCGAACTCCAGAGCACGAGCTCCTCGGCCAGCCTGCTGAAGTTAGCCATTACGATTGCTAGGGCACTCATGGCCTGCAGGGCGAAATCGCGTGAGCTGACGGCGTCCATGGTGTTCTCGTCGATGCGCTTAAAGCCCAACATGTGTGCCACTCGCACGCGATCGATAGGAAAGCTCGTCCCCGCGAGCGCGCAAGCTCCCATCGGGCATGAGTTCGTGACATCGTAGGCTTGCTCGATGCGCTCGACATCACGGAGGAAGGCGAAAGTATAGGCGGAGAGGTGGTGCGCGAAGGTGGTGGGTTGAGCCACTTGGAGGTGGGTGTAGCCGGGCATTATCGTATCGGTATTTTTTTCGGCGAGTGCAACCAAGACGTTCACGAGTTCGAGCAGCCTCTCCTCAACATCGAGTAGGTTCTTGCGCAGAGTCAAACGGATAGCTGTGGCGACTTGATCGTTGCGGCTCTTCGCAGTGTTGAGCTTGCCTCCAACTTCTTCGCTCGTCTCCTTGGTCACGAAATCTTCAACTGCCATGTGGATGTCCTCTAGCTCTGGACGAAGATCCAACCCACTAACGCCGTGCTCGTGGAGCTTGTAGAGCGCCCGGAGGATGGCGGCCGCGTCTGCGCCGTCGATAATCCTACGCTCAGCGAGCATGATCGTGTGAGCTAGGTTGATTTGCACGACCGAGTAGAAAATCCGAACATCAGCTTCCATCGAGGAGATATACTCGCTAGCCAGAGGGTCCATTTCTCGCTCAAAGCGTCCCCGGCGAATCACCCTAACCCCCCTTCCTCTTGCGTAGGATCTTGCTTTGAAGTGCGTGGAATTTTATGACTCCGATAGCATCGCGCTGGTCGAAGCCGTAGCGTTCAAATGAAGCAAGCTCCTCGTCGTAGAGCGAGTAAGGCGAGCTGCGGGCCACCACGCGTGAGCTGCCTCGGTTGAGTTCGGCCTTTACCTTGCCCGTAACTCTTTTTTGCGTGCTATCGATGAAGGCATCCAAGTCTTTGCGTAGAGAGTCGAACCATAGCCCGCTGTATGCTAGGTCAGCCCAAGTTTGGTCGACTACCTGCTTAAATGCCAGCTCCTGCTTCGTCAGCACGAGTTGCTCAAGTGCTCGATGGGCTTGGATCAGGACAGTAGCCGCCGGTGCTTCATAGTTCTCCCGCGCCTTCAGTCCAAGGATTCGATCCTCGATGAGCTCGATTCTACCGACACCGTACTCTCCGGCTATCTTGTTTAGTTTGGTGATGAGTTGGAGACCGTCCATGCGCTTTTCATCGATAGCAATCGGCACACCTTTCTTGAACTCGATTTCAACGATGCGCGGTTTCGGGGGAGCTTTCTCGGGGGAACGGGTCCACACGTAAATCTCTTCAGGTGGAGCATGTGCGGGGTCTTCGAGCACGCCTCCCTCAATGGAGCGTCCCAAGAGGTTTTCGTCGATGCTGTAGGACTTACCTACTTTGGGGAGAGGGATTTTCTGCTTCTGCGCATACTCGAGTTCCCACTTCCGATTAAGGTTAAGATCTCGAATTGGTGCAATGATTTTAAGTTCGGGAGCCTTGATTGCAATGGTTGTATCAAAGCGAAACTGATCGTTTCCTTTGCCCGTGCAACCGTGCGCCACGGCATCGGCCTTTTCTTTACGCGCGACTTCAACGAGTTTGCTCGCGATTGGATAACGGGCGAGCGCTGTAGAGAGGGGATAGCCCTCATAGATCCCATTCGCCTTGATGCTGCGGAAGATGTAATCTTCGACGAATTCTTTACGCGCGTCAACGTGAACGTGCTTGATAGCACCTAGCTGCTTCGCCTTCACTGCTATTTCCTTTAGCTCCTTGGGGTCCTGCCCAACATCAACGGAAACTGTGATGACATCGGCCTTGTACTTGTCTTGAAGTAAACGGACCGCGACACTAGTGTCAAGTCCCCCGCTGTAAGCGAGCACGACTTTCATTTGCTCACCACTTGTTGTTTACGAAGTCGACATAAAAGGTTTGAGGTATTTTGGGCCGATGCGAGGGGGGCAACGTACATATATTGGGCTCCGTCTCCGAAAACCTTTTAGCGTTCGCCCTCCATCGCTACAGTTGAGCCTTGAGGCGTGGAAATAGCGAGGGTTGTATAGATGGAAGTGGTAGTCAAGTTGCACGGTGACCTGCGCGAGAAGGCCGGCACCGGCACGATAAAAGTTTCGATCAATGAGGATGAGACCGTTGACACCTTGTTCATGAAGCTCGGCCGACGTCACCCCCGAGTGGTCGAAACGATTCTTGACCCGACAACGGGAGAGCTTCAGGAGAATTTCAACATCATGCTCAACGGCCGAAGGATTCAGCAGATCCGCGGAATTCACACGAAGCTCAAGCATAAGGACGAGGTCGCGATTTCTCCGCCTGCACCTGAGAGCAGCGCAGCAGAGTGATTCATTTCGCTTTGGAAGGGCTGGACGGGAGGCGCGTCGATATCGGTTTTTCAGGCGCTCTACGGCACCGCGGTTTATGGAATTTAAGTTCGCCATCGCCACCCCCATCTAGGTCAGTCTGATTGGATTTTTGATAGGGCTGGTTCCTATCCCAGTTCGCAAATTTAAAAAGCGGGATCAAAATACCAGAGCAAATAAGGGATAAGCAATTCAGCAGAGTTTCTTGGATAATTTCTTGACATCGGCTAAGAATTCCAAAATTGAAGGGTCTGAAAGT
>JAOUPD010000120.1 GCA_029880065.1 Hadesarchaea archaeon | reverse complement strand
GGAAACCTCGCCCCCATGCTCGCAATCGACTGCATTGGCTAATGAAAAATCTTAGGTCGATTTCTCGCAGAAAAGATCGTGAAAGTCTATTCAACATTAATGCTGTGGAGCTAGCTTCGGAAAAAAGGAGCATTGATCTCAGAGTGATGCTCAAGCCAGGCATGTATCAACGAATAAGGCCCGTGTTGAAATTATCGGGATGGAAGGTAAACCCTGAAATGGTGGAGCAAATGATGGAACTCAGAAGGCAAGGGGTTAGTTATGAAAAGATAGCGGGCGAACTCGATCTCGCGCCAAGCACTGTCCACAAATATTTGAATGAAATTGCCCACTGAATCACGATAATTCTATGAGTATTTTTTCCGCTTCGACATCCTCTAGCGTGGCCCCCAGACCACCGATGCTAGTTAATTTTCCATCGCTCGTCTTAACGTGCATCGTCCGAAAAACCCCCTTCTCTAACGATGTCGTCTCCACATGGCCTTTTATGTTAACAATCTCCCCAGTTTTTAGCAGTTTCCCCCACACTGAAATTTTAGCCTTTTTACCGAGATTTTGCAAAACATTTATGTATTCGGCGGCGGTGCAAACGTTAACGAACGACGCAACCTTTCTTACGGGCACTTCGTTCGCCGGCTTGGAGTGCTGCCAAAGCGTGGAGAAGAAAAAGTCGTTGATGATTTGCATGAGTCCACTATTGTCCTCCATGAAGACCCCATAAATCATCTCGGAATGGTACTCGGGGGCTAACATCTTTGATGAACATGTCAAGCACCTTTTATTATCGGCGGCCACCACGCTCATGCCAGCTGCCTCTCGTGCCCGAAGGGAGATCCTCTCGGACATTTCCTTGAAATTTTCAATCCTTTTCTCGAACGGGTGTATTACCAAACTGATTGAGACCCCATTGGAGCTCCTATCAAGGAACATTTTCCCCCATCGCTCGGCCAATAAATCCGGGATGGCCGCCAATATTTCGACCTTGGAATTCTTTATTACATCGGTCATTTTGGACAATACATTCTCCCTACCCTTGACTACCCAAACAGACGGCTTCTCTTGAGAAGTGGGGGTTCTTCGATACATCTCTTTCGAGATGTCCAATATAGTTTTATATGACTTCTCGAACTTACCGAAAAACCTTGGTAAAGCAACCTCTGGATCTGCGCACCAAGACTTTTTCGGCCTCCCACTTTTGGATTCAATGAGCCCCTTCCTCTCTAGGCTCGAGACAACATCGTAAAGACGGGGATGAGGTATCCCCGATGCCTCAACGATCTCAGATGCAGTCAAAGTGCCCCCCTTAAGCAGGGTAATGTAAACAAGGGTCTCATATTTTGAAAGCCCAAATTTCCTCAGATTTTCTTGTAACTCTTTCAAGTCCATTTTATCCCTTTTAACTACTTATTCTACTTCTTATATTAATCCTAATCTCGATATCAAAAAAATAAAAAAATAAAAAAAGCTATCGCTGCCCAAAGAGAACAGCCACCAGAAACTGCTTACCTACCAGCGCGATGGTCTCTCTGATCGGTGCTTCTGGAAGCACTCTCTGCAGTAAATCGGTCGACCTTCTGTTGGTTTGAAGGGAACCTCACATTCCTTGCCACAGTCTGAGCAAGTCGCCTTGTGCATCTCGCGAGGAAAGTCCCTTCTGCGGCCACCGAATCTTCCGCCGTATGCCATTTTCTAACACTCCTTTTTTTTTTCTTAGACACAAACCGAAGAAACGTCAAACTGTTTCTTTAATAAGCTCTTCTTGAGAAAAGCCCGTTGTGTCATAATTCCAATAAACTAAGACACTTAAATAGTGCACGGTTTACCCTCAGAGGACCATTAGTGCAGCTACTTTTTTACCCTTGGTATGAATACCAAAATGCGAAAGAGGGGAGGTGAAAAGAAATGAAGAACGAGATTCTAGTTCTAGGGATTGTGGCAATAATACTGGCGGCCCTAGTAGTGAGGACGATGAGTACGGGTGACGAAGCTGACAGTGGGGACGGATGGTTGAACACAGGTATTGAGGTCGGCATCAAATTAAGGATTCTTCCAATCTACACAATCTATGTTTTTCTAGATCTGGATGTAGAAATTCTGGGTTACAAACGTCCTGATATTTTAAACCTAGAGTGGCCGATATTCGGAAGTCCTCAAGCGCTCTCCTGGGAAAACTATTCGGAGGAAGTCAACGTAGGATACACAGGAATTAATGCATTTTGCATACCCGAGGGAAGCCTTGAAAATGGTGTTAAGGTCGAAAATCTTTCTAAAGAAGAATGGAGTTATATTGGTTCGGCAAACATCTTCGTCGTGAGAGACCCTCAGACTCCATATGCCATGGAACTCCTACCACCTACGGTGCAGATCGGGCCAGTGGTGGATGTCTCTGCGAAAACGGGCGAGGAAGAAATGGTAGAAGATCGCAATGCTATAGAACTAATTACAACGGTCGAGGATGTTGAGATCAAAATCGTGACGCCTGATTTACTCATAATGAGCATCGAGGGGTATAGGCGTCCAAATAAACTTGATGTATACGCCAGATTGTCCTAAGCAAGCCCTAGAGTTCTGAGCATGCTTCGGCCTGTGGCTGGATGTTGTTAAGTGGACAGAGTAGTTTTAAGCTTGACGCCGAAAAATAACTTGGGGGCCGGTGGCGAAGTGGTATCGCGCTCGCTTCGCATGGTAACCGAGATAGCGAGAGGTCGCGGGTTCGAGTCCCGCCCGGTCCACCACTCAAGGAGGCGGGCAATGCAAGCAATCGTGTACATCCGTACTGACCCTGGAAAGGCGCTGGCACTTTTGGATGCGGTCAAAAATCTTCCAGGAGTTAAATTCGCCGCTGCAACCGCGGGAAGATTCGATATCGTGGCACGAATCGAATCTTCCCGCGGTTGCAG
>JAOUPD010000119.1 GCA_029880065.1 Hadesarchaea archaeon | reverse complement strand
AGTTTAATTTAAAAAGGGAGTCTTCATGACCTCGGCATTAGTAGAAATGAAAAATATTCACAAGTGGTTTGGAAAGGTTCATGCGTTGATGGGTGTTGATTTTTCCGTAAACCCCTCTGAAATTGTGGGGTTGGTAGGAGATAACGGCGCTGGGAAAAGCACATTGATTAAAATCCTGACGGGAGTTCTTTCACTAGATGAAGGAGAAATACATTTCAACGGAAAAAAAATTAGATTCTCCTCCCCAAGAGAAGCGAGAAACAATGGAATCGAAACGATATATCAAGAGCAAGCATTGGCGGATGATTTAAGCGTGACAAGAAACCTGTTTATGGGAAAAGAGCTTCAAAAATCCATAGGTCCTATAAAACTTCTCGATCATAAGAAAATGAAAAAAGAAAGCGAAAAAATATTGAGTGGACTTGGTTTAAGTATATCATCCATGGATCAAGAGACTAGGTTTTGCTCTGGGGGAGAAAGACAAGGGGTAGCAATAGCAAGAGCGATGTATTTTAAGGCTAAGCTCGTCATATTGGACGAACCAACAAGAGCCTTGGGAGTTGCCGGAGTTCGGCGAGTACTGGAGCTCGTTAAAGAATTGAAAAGCAGAGGGATTGCGAGTATTTTTATAACTCACAACCTTCATCATGTGTACCCTATTGCGGATAGATTTGTTGTTCTTGTTCGGGGGAAGAAAGTAGGAGATAGCCTGAAAAAGGATACTTCGATAAATAAACTCACCACGCTTATGATTAAAAAATAACCCCTAGAGGATTTATTTACAAACATTTTCGTCTATCTCAAAATTTATCCCGCTCTTTTTCGCGATCTCTCCATACATGTAGGTGCTTTTTTTTGAGATTTCTTTTCAGAATACTGCAATCTACTTCAACTAAGTTGTCGGATTGCCGGGACTCACGACAAAAATCTATTTAGGATAAAACGCCATCGATCCGTTCCACCCGGCCTTCGCGCACATCCCGCGCTAAAGGAGCCTCCAAGGTATCTCCGGACACAATTTTTTCTTTTCCGTCATAATATCTCAGCCGGTAAGAGATGACTTTTACTCCACCTTTGCCGAAAGTGTTTTTTAGCTTTTGATTATTGTAGACCACCAGAGTTTTGCCGAGAAACTTGAACGCAAAAGCATTTTTAGGGATTGCTACTTTTCTTAATCTCCCCTTCCCATCGTAATAACTAAATGCCTTTTTTTCTTGGGTGAAAAGCCAATCGGGGAGAGCGGGCCGGAATTTCAGCATGAGGTGCTTTTTTCTATTCAAGAAGAAGGGATTTTCACCCACCGAAATGATGAACCACATATTAAGCATCTCACTAGTAAGACCGCTTAAGCGGGGCTGGTATCCCCAACCGTGGAGTTTTTTGTCCGGAAAGACGCTGCTGACGATGATGGATCCCCCCTCAAGAATGCTTCTGCCGTACATTTCAGGATTGAGGAATGGGACTAGGGCGGTTTTGATGTCCCGATAAAATTCTTCGTAAAAACCGTTTCGCAACATCTCCAAAAACCACTTGTATTCCATGTGGAGGTAGATAGACTCGTTCTCAAGCCATCCCCGCGCGTAAGCGAGAATCCTCCCGACTTCAAAGGGTTCTTTTTCCAAGGACTCGCAGACCTTGTACATCTTAAGTTCCCTGTCGTAGATTGGGCTTCTTCGAACGCTTTCGTAAATTTGCTTGCCCCACTCTCGGTGAACTCTCAACAAATGAACCGGGCCTTCTAGGAAAAGGGACACCGGTCGCTGGCAGATTTTTTTGACCCTAACTAAAGGATATCCGGAGTGGCTGAGCGCGGGTATTTTTTTCTTCCGGTCTTTCCATATCGGCTCGTACTCTTTGACCTCGTTAATGAAATATGTAAAACAAACGCCATTTTTATGAAAGATTTTGTTCTTGTTTTCCGGCTTGAAAATCTCGTTGAGAATCCTAAGACATGCGTCCAAGAAACGCTTCACCTCGGCAACGGTCATTTTCCGTTCTCGCCCGCTGACCCCCATTTTTGTCCTTTCCCTGTAACGCTCTTTCAGCTGGTTGCTCTCCTCCCAGTAGAGTAGGGCCCTTTCTCCTTTTTTGGAGCTTAACTTTCTCTTCATCGCCCGAATTAAACCCCTCATGAATTCATACAACTCTTCATAGAGAGTGACCGAAGCGCTGCCTTTTAGATTAAGCTTATCCAAATTTTCCCTTAGAAACAGGCAGTGCCTTTCCAGTTCTATAGTTTCGCATAGAGATGACCCTAGAAGCCCTGGCAGCCCGTTTATGGCATCGCACCAGCCCGGCTTATCGGCCTCCATTTCTATCCCGATTCCTTCCGGGTCTAGCGTGGCAATCTTGTTGGCTATAATAGAGAGGAGCTTCACCACGAGGTTGGTTTGGTAGATGCGGCCACGGCCGTATTTAGTCCGTACCTGAGTTGGAAGTTCCCGGCGACTTTTGATCATTCGAAGTTTTTCGGGGTCGCGAATTACCGCACCGTATTGTCGAACCTGCCCATTAATCAAAACGTATTTCTTATCTCGGGGCAAGACGATGTCCGGGTTATCGTAGAAAGTGAAGATTTTGCGGCCAATTAAAGTCTCTTTAAGCCTTTCCGGGTATATCGCCAAGAAACTGTTGATTTGGTCGATGTTGTAGGTCCAGTGATCCATCCAGAACCCTTCGTGTAAATCGCCCACATCATTTTGTCGGCAGAAAAGCAAAAGTTCCTCCAAAATTCTTTCGTATTCCCTTGGATTCCTGGCCTTGCCCTCCTCCAGTCTCATGATGAACTCTCCGGGAGTGAAGGGCCGGCTAACCATCTCTAAAAGCTCGCCGAATCGCTTTTTGTCCTTGACAATACTACCCAGCCATTTTTTAACCCCCCTGATATCCTCGGCGGTATAAG
>JAOUPD010000035.1 GCA_029880065.1 Hadesarchaea archaeon | reverse complement strand
ATTGAACTCGAGCCGTACACTCACTATATCGGTTCTAACGCTGTCTGCTGTTAATGAAACGCTTCCTTCGAACCCATTGATTGGAGTTACTGTCACTGTTAATGAATCGGGAGCTGCATACCATGCTGGTTCCCACAACGCGTGTCCTTTTTTAAGTTCGACATAGTTCGGGTGTACTGATATGTTAAAGTCCGGCGTCGAAGGTATTTCCACAACGCTATTGCTCGTCCATGTGTAACTTGAGGAGATTCTGCTTGGCTTTGATGTAGCAGAGAGGTCGAGTTTGTAGAGCTTAGTTTCAACAAGGCGATCGTTAGCATCATGTGCATGGATAGTGACCGGGTGCTGTGAACCGCTCGTGCCCCAGTGGGGCCTCATCGCGAGCGTGGTCCGAGCCGATGACGAGAAGCTAAGACGAGTCGAATCTAGCGTCGCCTGCACACTATTCGCCTCAACAGCCAGCCGGACATCGCCCGTGTAACCATTTTTCGGCGTCGCGGTTACCGTGGTCTGCCGTGATCCCCATTCTGCTAGGGAGTAGTCAGTTACCGAGTAGCGTGTGGTGGTGATTTTGTAGTTCACTTGGAGGTTCCGAATCGAGTCGCTTCTCGCTGGCTGAGTCAGTGCGGCCTTTGTCTCCCAGACCGAAGACGGCTGGCTCGTCACGATTTGTCCGTTACTCAGGTTGTAAAACGTCTCCTTCAACACGACCTCGCCGCTCCCCGCCCACCCCCAGCTGTATGTCTTTCCAACCCACCACTCAGCGGCCTCGGCCTCGGTGTCGACCATGAAGGTGCGCGTTCCGTTGTACGCCGCCCCCCAATAGTCCCACTCCTCGACTGTTATGCGCCACTTTGTGGTGTAGCTGGGAACGCGGGTGGTCTTGTATCCGTCCTGCACCGTGCGGTAGGCGTAGACCGGATCGTAGTGGTCGAGGACTTGGCGGGTCACGGTCCTGTAAGCGTACACGGGCTCGTAGTGGTCTAACACCTCCTGGTAGGCGTAGACCGGGTACTGATAGTAGTGGGGAACGGACTCGTAGGTGTAATACGTGTAGTAGTGCGGCACACGGACCTGGTACATATAGAAGTGCCCATAAGAGTAGCCGGCTCTCCACTCGTATGTGTAGTAGACGCCAGTGTGGGTGACGCGTTCGGTGGTGTAGTAGACGCCGGTCGCGTAGTGATGGATGTAACTTTCAGTCCGGTAGACAGGCTCGTAGTGGCTCAAATAACTCTCTTGATAGGTCTCAGTCCGGTAGACGGGCTCGTAGCCTTCAACGTAGCGCTCGGCCCGATAATTGGGCACGCTCGCGTCGTACCCCGCGAACTGCTCGTAGGTATAACCGGTCAGATCTCTGTTCTCCTCCTCATACGAATAAGAATAAGGCGTCCACCCGCGCGTCAAGCTGCCAGAAGTCTCCTCGAGCTCGACATCGAACGGGTTGTAATCAAGGGGGATTCGCAGGCTGTGGTGCTCGCCCGATTTTATCGTGTCCTCGACGGTGCGTTTGTTGAAACCGCGATGAGGATGACTTCCATTATAGCCTGAATGGTTCTCGTTGATGCTTAAGAAATATTCATGATTCTCTTCACTGGGGAGCACGATTCTGAAATAACCGTTTTCATCGGTCTTAACATCAATCGAAATATAAACGGAGTGAGCCCAGCCGGTAATGCTCGCGTTTTCAATTCCTTCGCCGCTGCTATCGACGACGAACCCCTCAATTACCGTCGAGCGCTCGACCTGAATCACGTACTTGACGTAATCGCGTTGCACGTCACCGGCCGAAGCGAGAGGCGATGAAGCGAACAAAACCATGAAAACAAGCGAGAGCAAGAGTAAACTAGTCCAAGCTCTCCGCCACGCCTCCAAACTTTCAGCCTCCAACCCTCATCTCCCAAACTCATCCAAACTTAAAAATGTGTCTGTGTTTGTCAACAGGGGTGTTGACATGAAATTTTTCGTCTTATAAACATCCAGCTCAATAAAAGGAATAGAGGGTTAACCTGATGAGATCAGGGGACGAAAAGTCATCTCGCCGTTTACTTCCAAGGCGGAAAAGACGCATGCATTGGAAGCTCATTGCTGTGGCGCTGGTCGCGGTCGTGGTGGTTGTTGCCGTGATGGTATTGAAGCCGCGGGAAGGGAAACCAGACGAGGAGTATGTGTGGGTACAGTACACAGCGAGCCTCAAGCTATTGGAAACAGAAAGTAACGAATCGATTGAAAATGTGGTGATAAGGTTTGCTTATCCCCATTTAATTCCAGACATACCTATCGAACCATTTTTTGAAAATGTCAATATAAACTTCATGCAAGAAAGCCCTCATGAAGATATCCCTGAGTTTACGCCAGAGGAGAATTTGGTTTCCGTGTATATCCCACTTGGAATTGATATACCCATGCCAGAACTTACATTCTTAGTTTCGAAGTTATATGTGGGTGATGAGGTTCAGGTAGAAACTTGGCTCAGAATATCCAAAGAGAATTTAGAAAGATTAACTTTGATTGAGTATTTCCCTGAGAATTTAGCAACTGCTTTTTGTTGTTGGTCTTCACCTGACGAGACTATTGGAGCTGCAATTAAAGTGCAAATGAAAAAAGAAATAGATAAAAAATTCAGTCTGTTGGAGAGCTGGGCACGAGAAACCGGAGGCATCCCTAACTCAGCAGTTATAAGGCTCTTTAAGGAATAACATTTTTCTTGTCAACAGGGGTGTTGACAAATTGAAAGGGCTCGACGTGATCAACGAATCCTAGCTATCCCCAGCACCTCGCGCGCGAGCCTTACCCTCGAGGCGATATTCGGCATGAGCAAATCTGCGAAAGCGGCATTAATCCCGAACTCCTCAACCGCCCGCGCGCGCCCCCTGTCGCTCCAGTCGAGGACCAGAGTGCCTATTATGCCCCGGTACATTTTCGCCACGCCGAGAGGGTTCACCCTGTAGCCCAACCCCCGCATCAGCTCCCCCGCTGGACCGCTGACCGCAGCGCTGCCCACGATCGGGCTCACCGCCACCACGCGCTCTCTGTTCCGGATGATTTCCTCCCGGATATCCTCGATCGCCAGAATTGGCCCTATGCTAGTCACGGGGTTGCTGGGGCCGATTATGATTGCCTTCGCTGTTTTGATCGCCTCGAGCACTCCAGGCGCCGGCTTCGCCTCTTCCACCCCCTCAAAACTCACATCCTTGACCTTGTCGGCAGCGCGCCTTCTGACCCAGAACTCATGGAACTGCATCGTGCCCGCTTCAGTATCAACGCGCGTTTGAACGCGATCGTCCGACATCGGGAGCACGCTCGCCCGCACCCCGAGTTGCTCGCAGAGTTCTTGGGTAACTTCGGAGAGTGGTTTCCCTTGCTTCAACCCCAGCGTCCGCCGAAGCTTCACCGCTCGATCCCGGTCGCCTATCCTGAGCAGCTCGGGCTCGCCCAACTGCTTCAGCATCTCGTGGCACGTGAAGGTGTCTCCGCGGATGCCGTACCAGGTCTCTTCGTTCACGATGCCCGCCAGCGTGTACATAACTGTGTCGAGGTCTGGAGTAACTTTGAGTCCCGAGACTTCGACGTCCTCAGCGGTGTTGACGATGACCGAAATTTTTCCCATTCCGACTAGGCGCGCCAGCCCTTGCAAAAGTTTGGGTGTGCCGGTTCCGCCGGAAAGCACTGTGAGCATTGAATCACGACTCCCGCTCGAAAACCTCCAAACTCTCGTGAGGATTCTATGTTGTCTTTAGGTTTAAAGATAAAACGAAACGCGATATTGAAAAATGGAAACATTAAAAAAGACTTGCGCACATTTATTTCGTTGCCCGAATCTCATGGAAGGAGGAAAAACCGTGGCTGAAAAAGTGAACTTAGCGAACCCAGCGGCTCTGGGCTTGGGCGGCTTTGCCTTAACAACCTTCATCCTGAACGTGGTAAATGCAGGAATAATCCCCGCGGAAAGCCTGGGAATGGTTTTCCCGATGGGCCTTTTCTACGGAGGACTGGGGCAATTTGTCGCTGGGATGTGGGATATTAAAAGAGGAGACATCTTCGGCGGGACTTGCTTCAGCTCATTCGGCGCGTTCTGGATCGGTTTAGCGTCTATGATTCTCTTGGAAACTGCGGGAGTCATACCAAAAGTTCCTCCTGCGGGCATGGCTGTTTTCCTCATCGCGTGGGGCATCTTCACAGCCTACGCCACCATAGGCGCCCTGCGAATTTCTTGGGGTGTGACAACGGTGTTCGTGACTTTGACCCTCCTGTTTTTCCTTCTGGCGGCAGGGGAATTCAATCCGCTAATCAAAACTATCGCGGGATATGAAGGGATTTTCTGCGCCCTTACCGCTTGGTATTGCTCAGCGGGCATTCTCATAAACACTATTTACAAAAGAGAAATAGTGCCACTTGGGGAACGCTAGATTTCTTAGGGCGGTCGAATCGGCTAGTGTAATAGTAAAAAATAGCCTCGGTTACTTGAAAAGATCCCGCTCCGGCGGCATCACGAGCTCCCTCGCGTTCCCGTTTTTTCGCTCGTAGATCGCCCCTTTAACCACCACCACAGGAGTACCCTCGCTTGCTTCCCCCATGACGGAGACAGCTGCCGCAGCCAAAGCATCTGCGGGAGAGGTTATCGTCACGAGGAGCTCCTTGCCGTGGAGGTCTCGCTTGCCCCGCAGGTCGAGAAGCGGATTCATCCCCGCAACTCCAATAGCAACGCCAACACAGCCCATTCTGAAGGTCCGCCCTTGAGTATCGGATATGATTACCGAGACCTCCGTGCCAAGTTCGCGTTTGATGAAATCCCGAATTCTGGCAGCGCTCGCATCGGGGTCATCCGGGAGAAACGCAACATGCTCCGGGTCGACATTCGAGTGGTCGACGCCGGCGTTCGCGCAGACGAAGCCGTGCTTGGTGCGCGAAATTATCACGTGCCCCAGCCTCACGATTTCACTGGATTGCTGCAAAATCACCTCGACCTCGCGGGGATCCTTGTCAAGCCGTGCCGCTATCTGTTCGGCCTTTTTGCTCGGCTTCACCCCGCGCAGGTCGACAACATTCCCCTCCGCCTTTGAAACTATCGTCTGCGCCACGACGATGACATCTCCGTTCTCCAAGCGCAACCCCTGTTTTTGCGCCGCGTCCACGATGAGCTTCCCCACCTCGTCGCCCTTTTTCACGAGTGGCAATCCCTTAAGCGCGATGAGCTGCACCTTACCACCTACGGCTATTTTAGCCACGCTACCTTAAATCCAAAAGGGGTCGAGATGAAATTCGGTGTTGAGTTCGTTCCTTACTTGAAGCTGGATGCCCTGGTCGAGCTGGCCCGATTGGTCGAGCGCTCAGGCTTCGAGCAAATCTGGGTCTGCGACCACTATCACAACCGCTACATCTACCCCGTGCTCACCCAACTCGCGCTCGAGACAAGCCGGGTGAAGCTGGGCCCAGGCGTGACGAACCCCTACCTGGTTCACCCCACCGTGACCGCAGCTGCCGTCGCGACCCTCAACGAAATTTCACGCGGGCGGGCGCTGCTGGGGATTTCCTCGGGTGACCCGTTCTTCCTCGCGACGGTTGGGATAGAGCAACGGAAGCCGGTCACGGCAGTGCGAGAGGCCACTCACATCATGCGAGAACTCCTCGCCGGGAACCGCGTGAGCTTCGAGGGAGAGCTCTTCTCGTGCAGGAATGCGGGACTCAGGTTCAAGCCGGTGGACAAGATTCCCATCTACGTTGGCGGGCGGCGGCGGCGCATGCTTGAGCTCGCGGGTTCGGTCGCCGATGGAGCCCTCATCAACGCCTCGCACCCAGACGACATCAAGGAATCCATAGGATACATCGAGGGGGGACTGCGCTCGAGCGGCAGGACCTCTAAAAAATTCGATTTCGTCGCGTATCTGGTCGTGTCGATCGGGGACGATTTGAAGCGAGCGAGGGACGCAACTCGCGGGGTGGTTTCGTTCGTGGCTTCGTCCGCCCCCCGCGCATCGCTCGAGCGTCACGGCATCGAAGTCGAGGAAGTTGAGTCAATCCGTCGCCTGCTAAGGGCCGGGGAGCTGAAAAAGGTCCGCGCAGCGGTGACCGAACGCATGATAGACGCATTCTCGGTCTGCGGCGCAGTCGATGAACTCGCCGCGCGCGTCGAGGAATTGAAACGTCTCGGCATAACCCGAACGGTGATAGGGTCACCGATGGGGCCCGAGCCAGCTAGGGCCGTGCAATCGATTGCAAAAGCGCTGCTTTAGCCTACTTAGCTAAAGTTTTGCGGGCCCGCGCCATTCGTTGCAGGGTCTCTTCTTCCTTGGGAACTGGCGGTTTTTCCTGCATCCATATCGGCAGGGGTCTCTTCTGCAACTTGCGCCGCTGGAGTTCCCTCGCAGCCCTGAGTTTCTTCTCCTTTGAGGTCTTTCTGATCGCCTCGATACCGGGTTTGACACCCTCAAGCCCGAGCACTTCAAGTTCCCTGAATCTCCGGGCGATATCGAAGGCCTCGGATCCGGTTCGGGTCCGGATGAGCATCGTAGACCTGCCGAGGGGCGACCCGTCCGAACCAACCGAGATGTCCGCAAGTTCAGCCGCGAAGTCCATGCACACTTTGCAAGGCGAACAAACGTACCGCTCAATTGCTTCTAGAGCAAGCTCGCGCCTTGGTTTGTGCCTGCGGTAGGTGATGAACCGCCCCCGTTTAATGTCGAACTTCACGACTTCGGAGAGGGGAGTGCGGAGCTGCTTCTGGATAACCCCCCTGAAAAATTTTTCATAATCAAAGGCGCGCTCGCAGAACAACCCTAAATGGAGCACGATCGTCCCACCCAAGCGGCGGTTGGTCAACTCCGAGAGCTGCATCCGGCGCGAGGCGGTGATCTGACAGGGCGTGCCGACGATTGCCACTCGCGAGCAGTAGTGCAAGTCGACAGCATCTCGCAGCCCCAAGAAGAGCGGCCCCATCGCATACTTCGTGCCCGCGCACTCTATGAGCTCCTTGCGGATCGTCGCAACCCTCGGGGCAGGCTGCCACGGCAGGTTCCCCACGCCCATCACGATTGCGCCATCGATGAACCCGTCTTCAAGGAGCGACGCCAAAAGTGCGGTGACCGCCCCGCCATCTTGGGCGCGCGCTTTGATGTCTGGAGACTTCGCCTCGATCGAAAGCGCTTGTTGATAGACACCGAACACCTCCGCGTCCGAAGCCCTCCTTCCAAAAATTTTTTGCTCGAGCTGCCTCGAATCAATCACCTGCGGGCACCCTCCATAACATATGCCGCAGTTCACGCACGCCTTCTTTAAAACTGGTATCCCCCCTTCCATCGCGAGGCATCCGAATGGGCAGGAGGCGACGCATTCCCCGCAGGTGAGGCAGTAACCAGGAGTCGCTACTTCCTTTACGAGGTCATTGAATATTTTGACCATCCTCACCGCCTCGAGTAATCAAATCCTTTAGAATCTTTACACTCTCAACGGATAAATTGTGAGCAAGGCGGAACCATTTCACGTTTGCCCCCTTAGCGATTCGGAATTGTGAACTTAAAGTTTTATGATTACAAAAAATGATTTATTTGTAAAAACGAAAATTAATTTGTTTGACAGGCTGGCGTGAGCATGCTCGAGCAGTTCCACGTTTTCCGAATCTTTTTTACGTCAAAGCTTTATTCGCGCTGCCCGAATTCTAGCCGAGCGTGACCCCTTGGCGGAAGCGATGCTGGGCAAGGTGGAAGTCGGTGACGGCGTGCCCGTGACGATAATTTATGCTCTCAACCTGAGCCCCGACTCCTTCTACAAGGGTTCAATCGTCCGAAGTAAGCGAGAAGCCGTTGGAAGGGCCTCGAAAGCGATTGAGGAGGGCGCCCGCATCATCGATGTAGGGGCGATAGGCACGGGGCCTAGGTCGAAACCAATCTCGGCTGAACGGGAAATGCGTGAGTTAATCCCGATAATCAGAGTTCTGGCTCGCGAGTTTGATGCTCCCATTTCGGCCGACACTCAACGGGCGGAAATTGCAGAGGCGGCCATCAGCGCCGGGGCGACCGTAATCAACGACATCAGCGGGCTCAAGTCGGAACCCAAGATGGCTGAGATCATCGCTGAAACTGGTTGCTCAGCTGTGCTGATGGCGGCGAAGCGCGCGCCTGGAGATGTCTACAAAATCGACGATATCCGTCAAGCCCTCGGGGAAAGCCTGCAAATATGCCGTGAGCATGGCATCCAACTCAAAAAAGTCGTCCTCGATCCAGCGATTGGGTACTGGCCAGCTAGGCTCGAGAGGCTGGGCAAACGCGCGAACGAGCCGCACGGAAAACTGGCTTACCCTACCGCAACTCTTTTTGATTTGAAAATCATAGCTGAACTCGGGGGGCTGAAAGCGTTGAAACGCCCAATATGCGTCGGGATATCGAGGAAAACTTTCATCGATAAAGTGCTTGACCTACCCAACCCAACTGATCGTCTCGTGGGCTCGCTCGCCGCGACTGCGATAGCTGTGTTCAACGGCGCCAGCGTAGTTCGGACTCATGATGTGGAAGAAACGCTTCAGGCCGTTCGGTTGGCTGAAGCGATTCGAGATGCAGGAGGGATGGAATGAGGGTTCTAGGTTTGAAAATGCCGCTGATCAAGTCCGGAGATGACCTGTCGACGATTATAGCGAGAGCGGCTGAGCAGGTTGGCGGCATTCGGGATGGGGATATCATAGTGATTTCCTCGAAGGTCATCGCGACTGTGCAGGGCCGGGTGCGAGAACTTGCGAGCGTCCGCCCATCGACGCGCGCTAGGAAAATTGCGGCGAAGAGCGGTCAGGACCCGGAGTTCGTCGAGCTCGTGTTGCGCGAGGCGAAACGCGTGCTCAGCATTTCGAAGGATGTTATTCTAACGTTGAAAAGTGGGGTGATTTGCGCGAACGCGGGGGTGGATAGCTCAAATGCTCCACTCGGCCATGTTATGCTCATGCCCACAAACCCAAACCGAGCCGCGATGGAACTGCAGCAAACAATCGCGCAGAGGACGAACGCCAGAGTTGGGGTAATCATCGCCGACAGTAACGTCAAGCCCCTTCGCCTGGGAACCATTGGTCAAGCAATAGGGGTGGCGGGATTGGAACCTATCATAGATTGTCGGGGGAATCACGACCTCTACGGCAAGCCGCTCCGTCTGACATTTCGGGCGCTCGCGGACCAGCTTGCCACAGCGGCGCAGGCTGTAATGGGCGAGGCCGCCGAGAGGGTTCCCGTCGCAGTAGTGCGGGGGACTGGGGTCGAAATCGTCGAAAAGCCGAAAAGCTCACCGAAGATTTCACCCAAGCGGTGTATTTATTCTGATATGCTGAAGCTTTCGAAGAAATCTTAGTGATGGAGAACTAGAAAAATAAGACCAAATCTTGCTCATTTCAAATGAGTGGTGGGCCCGCGGGGATTCGAACCCCGGTAACCACCGGTCCCAGACACCTTGTGAGGGTGATGTTTGTTAGGAAGGGAGAAACCCCTTACCTCTTAACCACTGGACCACGGGCCCAAGTAAAATTTGATATCTCAATATTAAACTTTTAGAATTGAACTTTTGGACACAACTAGACTATACCCAAATCGGCCAGTAAGCGCTTCGCTCGTTCCTCGCCCAGGAGCTTTACGAGTTCCAGCTCGGATTTCTCATCCCATCTTCGGAGAATCTCTTCCACTCGCTCCACTTGCCCTGGGGCCAAATCTCTGGCCGCCTTTTCGAGCATGTGCTTTCTTCCCTTGAGCACATCCTCTGGTTTGAAAACTACGCCCAACTTCTCCTCACTTTTAATTTTGGTTCAGAACCACTTTAATTTGATGGGCCAGATGGGTTAGACAAACATCAAGTAGGCTAAACCTAAGCCCATGCATCTCAAAGAACGATTTGTATATGTTACTTTCATGAAACAAAATTTAAAATGCGTCTGATTAACAACAAGAGCAAGGGGTCAGATGATTAGAAGGGATTCAAAGCTCCTCATTTTAATCTTTTTGGCGGTTGTGTTCACCCTAGCTTTAACTTTTGTTACTTTGGAGATTCCCTATGTAATTAACAACGTACTAAGGGCTCATTTTCCAGATATTAGTCAATGGGCAGAACCTGAGCGTGTAGAAGAGTTTCTGAGAAATGTAAGGCCAATAGGCTATGCTTGCCTTGGGATTGTTTTATCCTTGATAGTTGTGGGTTTCATAAAAGGGAAAAGAGGTCTGTCCTCCATGGGGTCAATTGCCTTTTTCATACCAACCTTCGGTTACTTTGCCGCATCCATGTTCTTTCTCGCTGGCGCTGGTGTACTGAGGGCCCTATGGATGCCTTTTTTGGATTCTTCTATAGACTTCTTGAAGCTGGGAGATATCGTTTACCTTCCGTATATGGTCATAGCGTACCCGTTTAGACTAATAGGAGTAGATATCGGAGTGTCCATATCAAATTTGGCTATAGGGTTAGGTATTTTTGTTTTCATTTTGGGCACAATTACTTGGTTCTACGGGAAATTCGAAAAAAGAAAAATATTTGATTTCTGGATCTACAAGTATTCAAGGCATCCTCAGTACTTAGGCTTCCTCATATGGAGTTACGGAGTCATGTTGCTTGCATCCCTTACCCCAGTACCTTTTGGAGGCATAAATCCGGGAGCGAGCTTTCCATGGTTGATTACATCCCTAGCAGTAATTTGTGTTGCATTGAGAGAGGAAATTAAAATGGTTAAATTATATGGTAAAAGTTATTCAAGGTA
>JAOUPD010000034.1 GCA_029880065.1 Hadesarchaea archaeon | reverse complement strand
CGGTCGCATTTTACACAGCCCAAGACAGGCCGGGTATCCTTCACAAGATATTGGGCGAGTTCGCGGTTCGTAACATAAACCTGACGAAGATCGAGTCCCGTCCGTCAAAGAAGGCGCTCGGCGATTATCTCTTCTTCATCGACTTCGAGGGGCACCGCGAGGATGCGAAGGTGAAAGAAGCGCTAGAAGGTGTAAAGCAGAAGACGGCAATGCTCAAAGTGCTCGGCTCCTACCCGAGGCGATTCTAAGAGCATTCGCTGCTAATATCGTATTTTGATGAGCGAAAAGATTATGACAATACCAACCACGGTGAACGCCAACACTACCAACCAAGGCTGAATCAAAGCGGGCGGCTCACGGACGATAGGGACGAGAGCTTTCATACCACCTGCGTAATCGATGAAATAGACCTTCCCGTAAGCGAAAGCTGGAGAGTTGGGCACGGTGCCCGCACCGAACACTGAAAGCAGCTCCCCAGTCTCGGCGTCGAACACGTTTAAATTGCCGTTACCTATGAGAATCTTTTTCCCGACGACGATCGGTGAGGAGAAAATGAGGCCCCCAATCTGATACCTCCAGACCACCGAACTGTTTTCTGCGTCTAAGGAATATACATAACCATCGTCGCAACCGAAGTATACTTTGCCATGAGCAATAGCAGGTGCACCAGCCGGTTTGTTCTCAGTATCAAAGTACCAGAGCAGCTCCCCGGTGTGTGCATCGAACGCCCACATCCCATCTCCGGGGAGGTGGCCCATGAAACCGAAGCCGACATACAACCGATTATCCACCACAGCTACCGAGCACTGAGCCTCATCGCCGATATAGAACTTCCAGATCAAAGCACCATCATCGGCGTTCAAGGCGTAGACCCAGCCCGTGTAATCAAAAATCATGCCGTTTTCTCTAACTTCAGCACCTGCTGCAGTGGCGAAAAAAATCATCCCGTCAGCAAACGCTGGTGCCCCATATGCATGTCCCATACTACCGTCACCATCGCTGAAGCTCCAGATCAGATCACCAGTCTTGGCGTTGAGGCAATAGAAATAACCGCTCCAACAGCCGAAGTAAACCCTGTTATTAACAACAACCGGTGCCCCATCGACCCCGCTCATATAGCCTTTGCGCCCAGTGTGGAAGCTCCAAATCAAATCACCATTTTCGTCGTCGAGGCAATAGAAATAATTGTCCCAAGAACCAACGTACACTTTGCCACCAACAACGGTCGGCGTCGGATCTTCGGCGGGGCTCCCTCCCCATCCCGTCCTGTAGCTCCACAACAGCTCACCGTTCTCGGCGTCAAGAGCGTAAATGTAAAGATAGTTATCTTGCATGTTTTCTGCAGTGAAATAAACCCTGCCTCCAGCGACGACTGGCGAAGATTGACTCCTTATGATATCCCATTCTCCTGGAAATTCCCAGAGCAATTCCAGTTCATCGGGCAAGACTACATCCACGTAACCAGCTCTGGACCAATCTCGTTTGAAAGTAGGCCATTCTTGGTTGTCGGAACTCTCGGCACCGCTAGCTGGCGAAAGCACCAACCCCAAAAGCAAAACTGCCACTATCACCATTCCAAACTTCATACCCATCGTCACTGAATTCTTGCCAAAACCCTTAATAAACGAGTGGGGATTGCTGGCAGACAGCGCTCACTTCCTCTTTAAAAACAAGAAAAAACCGATAACACTCAAGACTCCAATGCACGCTAGCACGAAGAGCCAAGTGGTCATCTCTGTTTGAGGAAATTCCGGTGACGGGCCGTAACAGAAAATTCCGTACCTCGAAGCAACATACACTTTGCCGTATGCGATGGCCGGCGAATTAACAACACTTCCCCCGGAATATAACTTTTGAATCAATCGGCCGTTCGCGGCATCGAGCACGTAGAAATTAACACCAGCCCCCACATAGACTTTGTCACCGGTAATCGCTGGGGATGATAGTATCCATGAATCGGTTTCGAAGCTCCATATCTCATCGCCATTTTCAGCATTCAAAGCGTAAATCTTCTTCGTGTGAGAGCCAAAGTAGAGCTTGCCATTTTCGACTGCCGCCGAGGATTCTAACGGCTCGTTATTAGTATCGAAGTACCAGAGTAACTCCCCCGTGCTTGCGTCCAACGCGTACATCCCATCACCTAGCAGGTGCCCCATGAAACCAACGCCGATGTAAACAACGTTGTTCACAACTGCAGGCGAAGCACATATCTCGTCGCCGATGTAGTATTTCCATATCAGCCCACCGTTCTCCGCGTTCAGAGCATAAACCGTGCCGGTGTATCCTACATCACCAGCAGCCGCGCCAAAATAAATCACTCCATTGACAACAGCTGGTGATCCACTAACGTGACCCATCTTGCCATCGCCATCACTATAGCTCCATATCAGCTCGCCGTTCTTTGCGTTCAAACAATAAAAATAGCCGTTCCAAGAACCCACATAAACTCGATTATCGACTACCGCCGGCGCCCCATCAACGCCCAAGAGAGTCCAAAATATGTCGACTTCGAAGCGCCATATCAACTCTCCGTTTTCAGCGTCTAACGCATATACGTGATTGTCCCAAGAGCCGACGTAGACGACACCATTGACGACCGTTGGAGAAGGACCCAAATATGGTCCCGCAGTGCCCCCCGTCTGATACCGCCACACTAGTTCCCCGCTTTCAGCGTCAAGAGAATAAACATAGCCATTCTTAGCCACGAAGTACACCTTGCCGTAAGCCACGGCCGGAGAAGATTCTATCTCCATAAGTTCAGGATGGTTTTCTAAATCAAAGGACCAAAGCCACACCAGATTTTCAGGCAACGTTACATCAGTAAAACCAGTTCGCGCCCAGTTGCCGTGGAAAGTCGGCCATTCTTGGTTATCAGAACTCTCGGCACCGCTAGCTGGCGAAAGCACCAACCCCAAAAGCAAAACCGCCACTATCACCATCCCAAACTTCATGTCCATCGTCACTGAATTCTCGCCAAAACCCTTAATAAACGAGTGAGTACGATTGAAATGCCCTAGGATAAAAGGAAAATCCAAAGTAACTTTATAGTATCTTTCTCCAGACAAAAGCGATAGCACCGATAATCAATACCACCCCTATGGGTAGGAGCCACCATAATGATTCTTCTTCGGGAAGGGTCGAAGGCGCCCCCCAAGCCTGAACTCCACCCGGAGACCAAGTGGCGATGTAAACCTTCCCGTATGCAAAAGCAGGGGCGTATCCACCAGCGCCGATGCTGCCCAAGAAAATTAGATCACCATTTTCGGCATCGAGTACTTGCAATTCACCATTACCTATGACAACTTTGTCCCCGATGACTATGGGTGGGGACCATGCCCATGTGTCGGTGTAGTATTTCCAGACAATCGAGCCGTTTTCAGAATCGAGGGCGTATAGATAGCGATCATCGGATTGGAAATATACCTTGCCGTGAGCAACAGCGGGGCAACCAACTGGCTCATTTTCAGTGTCGAAGTACCATAACAACTCCCCGGTGTGTGCGTCAAAGGCCCACATCCCATCGCCTGGCAGGTGCCCCATGAAGCCAGCGCCGATGTATACGATGTTATCCACAACCGCTGGCGACGAACAAATTTCATCCCCAATCGGGAATTCCCAAATCAAATCGCCATTCTCGGCGTTTAAGGCGTAAACCCATCCCGTGTAGTGAAAGGTATCTCTTTTAATAGATCCAGAACCAGCCCCCGTGCCAAAATAAATTATCCCATTACTGAACGCGGGTGCTTTTATGACATGCCCCATCTTGCCGTCTCCATCGCTGTACTCCCAGAGTAACTCGCCCGTATTCGCATCCAAGCAATAGAACCAACCATCCCAAGAACCGAAGTAAACCTTATTCTCCATGACGACAGGAGCGGAGTCGACACCATGAAGCCCTCCCCCCCAAGGAACCTCAAAACGCCATATCAGTCCTCCGCTCTCAGCATCAAAGGCGTAAAGATAGTTTTCATCGCCTACGTAAACTCTACCATCAACGACTGTTGGCAAAGGGTCAAATCCCGCCCCAGCGTCTCTGCCAGCCCGATAGCTCCACGCCAGCTCGCCGTTCTCCGCGTCCAATGCGTAGATAAAAATAGGCCCTATGTCCTGCATGTTCTCCGCCGTGAAATAAACTCTGCCGCCAGAGATAGCAGGTGTAGATTGGCTTTGTAAGACATCCCACTCTCCCGGAAATTCCCAAAGTAACTCCAGGTTATCCGGCAGGTCTGCGTCTACGTAGCCAGTGCGGGCCCAATTTCCATGAAAGGTGGGCCACTCCTCGCTCGATTGACCAGCGATCGTTAGAGGTGGCACGACCAAAGCCACCACTAAGACCACCACTATCACCATTCCAAACTTCATGCCCATCGTCACTGAATTCTCGCCAAAACCCTTAATAAACGAGTGGGAACTGCTAGCGAACCAGCGCGACTCCTTAAGCCGCTTATAAAGGTTTCGATAGTAGTCGAAACAACTCCTTTCACCGAAATCCACGAAAAGGGCGCCGAACCGAGAAGTCCATAGTGGAGGGTGAGAAGCTGGTTAAGAGCAAGTTTTCTGAATTCAAGCTACGTCCGGCCGTGAGGCTTCCATCTTTGAAACTCTCGCGTTTACTGCATCACCTTAAGCGCGCTGTTGGCGGGCCACTGTCAAAGCAGGTTAGGAGGAGTACTGTATGAATTGGAAATTGATGCCTGTGCTTTTATTGTGCTTCATACTACTAGCTTCGATTCAACAATCCCCTGTAGCTGCTTCAAATTCAGAAAATATTCCAGACGATCCTCAAGAACAAACCCTCTCTCTGCCCGAAACATCGCCATCTGTTCAAGTTGAAAATAACCTTTCAGGTACTTCAACTATCGTAGGCGGCCCCGAAAACTACCCGGAGTTCTCACAGTTTGATAGCGCAATGGAGAGATCCGCAAGGACCTTGGATAATTTTGCTGCAACCCTTCAGAAGTTATTCGACACCTTACCCCGGCTTGGCGAAGCAATTTTGGCCGAAAATGGCAAGGACGAAATCTTTGGAGCCTATGACCCTTGGGCAGAAAATTACGAACAGACTTTGCAGCGCCTAAAAGATTACACGCCAAAAATGATTGATGCTTTTGATAATTTGGTCGAGAAACTTTCGATATTCGCTTCCGAGGGAATAATACCTGACACCTATGTTCCAGTGCTTGAGAAAGAAGTCGTGCGACTTAGGGGATGGTTTGATAACCTCATCACGGCCGCTGATGGGTTAGCAGACCACTTGAGCAGATTAGGAAGAGACGCCCTCGATAACTGTGAGGCTTTAGGACAAATCACAGATGAGATATCGAACTCCATTCAGGAAGTTCGAGACGCAATTAATCAACTTGTGGTGTCTGAAGAACTTCTTAATTTATCAGAAAACAGCGGCACCGGTGACATTTTGGGAGAGAATGACGAACCGGAGGTGGGGCTAGAGCCTGAGAACATCCCCGAACTCGAGAGGTACAACGAGGCAGTGATAAGTTTTGCTGGAGTTATGGATGATTTTGGTGTGGTTATTGCGGTGCTTGACTATATTTTGCCTACATTTAGGGACTTTGGCCCCACGGAAAGTCTAGGTGAGGTTCTCCCTCTTTATGAGCAACAGCTGAGCGAATATGAATTGGCTTTGCAGACCCTTGAGGAAGTGCTATCTGAAAAGGATGATTCATTCAGTGCACTTATAGCGAGATTTTCAAATTTTGCAGCCGCTGGGGCACTATCGATCGATGAGGTTCAGGAGCTGGAGGAGATCGCCATAGATCACAGGAAGTGGGCCGAGAACCTCACCGCTGCAGCAGACGGGCTGGCCGACCAGCTAAACACCATCTACGATTCAGTCACTGAGAATAGCAATTCCAGTTGTATCAACATCGCTAAAGAAATACTCAACGATGGTCTCCACTCCCTGGTCAATGCTTGGGAAACTCTAACGGAGCCGACCGATGGCACCTGCGCCCTCATGCCTTGGGTCAGTAATAGTACCCCAGAGCCGGGGCAAAACGTCACATTATATGTCAAAGTTACTCACGATTGCAGGTTTCAGGCAGACGATCATAGAATTACCGGATCCGTCTATGCCACAATTCCTGGCGTTGGCAGTGTTAGCATGGGAAGTTTTGACTTAAGTTGCGGATGTTCAACGACATTTGCGAAAGTATTCACAGCTCCTCAAACTGCCGACAATTATTCAATTGAAGTAACGGCGAGTTATACCCATACGTGGTCGACTTTAGAAACGATATGGGTACCTTATTATATTACGTACCGCTGGACAGAGTGGGTTCCTATCATCGTTTTGGTTCCAGAAACACGTTATGAGTGGGTATGGCTCCCTGGAGTTCCTTTTCCAGTTCGGATTGCCTATACGGTTTGGGTTATAAAGGAGATACTCGTGCCCGTTGAACACGAGGAAACTGTTTTTGGCGGCTATCGCCAAGAGCAGATTCGGATAGATCACTCAGAGTCGGGTAACGTAGATAACTCAGTGGGTTTTAGGGTTAGGCAGCCGGATGTTACTTCTCCCACCTCACATGTTAATCTAATTGAACCTTACTTGCAATTCACGACACCTTTCGACATAACCGCCACGGCATCAGACCCACCCCCCTCTAGTACAGGTGTCTCTTATGTCACCCTTTACTACCGTCATTCGACCGACGATTCGACGTGGACTTCATGGATATGTTATGAAGCCGATCATGCACCGCCTTGGAAGTGGTCATTTACTGCCCCAAAGGGCGGCGGATACTATGAGTTTTATTCCATCGCTAGAGATCGTACAGGCAACGTTGAAAAAGCGCCTGAAGTTGCGGATGCGATTTGTTCTTTCGCTCAAGGTGACCTGCCTACAAACAAGAGTTCATGGGAGAATACCCTCATTTACGCTATACTAGATGGTCTCGATATTATTAAGAAAGTAACAGAAGATTTGAAGGATATATTCGCAAAAATGACGCCCGCTGGGTCGATTCATACCCCCGATATCGTACACCCAGTTGAACCGCCTGAGATGCCGCCTGCTGCGCTGAATCCGGCTATTAGTATAGGAGATAAATTTCTTGAAGGTGGAATCGTTACTGGTATTGTTGGGGGTAGTATCGCCACTTTTATTCTAGCCAAAACCATTTCCCCACCTGTACCTTTTTTACCCATAGATCCTCTAGAAATTACTATTATTGCTTATGATCCAAGTGGAATTAAGCATCCATTAAAAGTTGTCCCAAACACAAATATCTTTGTTTATACCGAAGTTTTCCCAACGCCTGGCATTTGGACGATCGAAGTTCGAGCAGAAAATGTTCCAGAAAATTTTATAGCATTTATTTATGTTATAGAAGGAAAATTCTCGTCGGATGTCGGCGTCGATATTAACTCACCCGTCTCGAAAGTGGATACGATAACACCTTACTGGCAAAATGCTGATACGGTTCCATTTGCCGTAACCGCTACTGCATCAGACAGGCTGAGTATCATCACAAGCGTTGAACTCTTTTATCGCTATTCAAGCGATAACCTGACGTGGGGGCCATGGATACCATACGGTATCGATAACGTGGAGCCCTATGAATGGCTCTTTGACGCTCCTGAAGGAGATGGGTATTACGAATTTTACAGCATCGCTATGGATGTTGTTTCCAATGCAGAAGAAGCGCCGGAACAAGCGGACACACGAGCAGCTGTGGACACGACACCACCAGTTTCGACGGTTAATCCCATTGAGCCATACTGGCAGAATGCAGGCATGATTCCGTTCGGGGTGACTGCTACCGCCACTGATACGATCCCGCCCAGCGGGGCCATACCGAGCAGCGTGAAACAGGTTGAGCTTTATTATCGTTTCTCGCTTGACAACCTTACATGGGGCTCTTGGATCCCATATGAAATAGACGATGAAAACGCGGACGGGTGGTCATGGATGTTTGATTACCCACTTAAGGACGGTTACTACGAGTTCTACACGGTCGCCACGGATATAGCTCTCAACGTAGAGACCCCACCAGATAAGGCGGATGCTCAAGCAGGTGTGGACACCGCTTCACCAATCTCGATTGTTGACACGATTTCGCCTTATTGGTGGAACGCAACCATGGTAACCTTTAATATCACGACGACCGCGGAAGACCCAATCCCAGCGGGCGGGGCGAAACCGAGTGGTCTTAAGCAGGTCGAACTTTTCTACCGTTACTCGCTTGACAATTTGACTTGGGGCTCATGGAAGGAGTTCGCTGTTGATATTGAGGCGCCTTGGTCATGGTCGTTCGACGTTCCACAAGGTGATGGATACTATGAGTTCTACACCATTGCCACTGATATGGTGCTCAACGTCGAGACTCCACCAGAGGAGGCCGACGTGAAAGTCGGTACCGACACGCTACCCCCCATTTCCAGCCTGAACCCGATTGAACCTTACTGGCACAACACGTCGATGCTTCTGATTGAGGTTACTGCTGTGGCGAGTGATCCAGTCCCGTTGACAGGAGCCGTGCCCAGTGGCTTAGGAGAAATCGAACTCTATTACCGTTACTCGCCAGACAATTTCAACTGGTCAGACTGGGCGCTTTATGCTACTGATAACAAGTTCCCGTATGCTTGGCAATTCGACCCGCCTAAAGACGACGGATACTACGAATTCTACTCGATCGCTATAGACATGGCTAAAAATGTTGAAACGGCACCCGAGGAACCAGACGAGAGGGTTGGGGTTGACACAAATCCTCCAGATTCCTCGGTTGATTCCACCGATCCCTACTGGCGCGAGCAGTTTCCGTTTAGTATTTCTGTTACGGCTACGGACGATTGGGTCAAGAGCGAGATGTTGATCGTGGGGAGCGGCATGAGAAGTGTCGAGCTTTATTACCGGAGCTCGATCGACAATGTGAATTGGACTGAGTGGAGGCTCTTAGGCACGAAAGACCAGCCACCCTACTCTTGGAGCTTTGATGCCCCAGATGGTTGCGCGCTCTACGAGTTTTACTCAATTGCAACCGATGTAGTTGGAAATGTCGAGGAAGCGCCTGAGGTCGCGGATGCTGCGTGTGGAGTGATAATCCCAGCTACGATAGATATCGATCCCAACACGCTAAACTTAAAGGGCGAGGGCAGATGGATCACGGTATACATCGAGCTACCTGGGGATTACGACTTAGCGAACGTGGGCGTTGCCACAATGATGCTTGAAAGTTCAATCCAAGCTGAACCCCGCCTGACCGAGATAGGCGACCACGACGGCGATGGGATCCCAGACCTGATGATCAAGTTCGACCGATCGGCAGTGCAGTCGCTCGTTAGCGTTGGTGATGTCGAGCTGGTTATAACGAGCAAGTGGCGCGCCGTGCTATTCAAGGGAAGTGATATAATCAGGGTAATCGAACCCGGCAGGGGACAACGAGGAAATAGACCCGAGGTCCCGCCGGGTCAATCGGATGAGCATCCGGGCAAGCGATTTGAAACTCCGCCAGGCCAAAGCGGGGAACATCCGAGTCAAGAACAAGGAAAGGCGAAAGGTAAGAACAAGTAGATTGAAATATTAAAATCGTTGAGATGATCGCAAATGTATATCGCTACTTGAGGCCTCAGGAACCTGGACAGCTGATTGCTAGCTGAATCAAAGTGAAGTGGCAAACGTTTGGCTCTTCCACCACACTAGCGAGCAATCGACTTGAGCCCCCTAGTAAGAAATTAAATTCACTCGTCTCTTTTTCTTAACTCTCCAGTAGATGCCTAAGGAGATTCCGATTATCAACCCGCAGATATGGGCAGCAAGTCCGATTCCAGTTGGGGGACCGAATAAACCAATGAAATCTACAATTCCATACAGAATAACAAAAAGAATAGCTGGATGGTAAAAAAGTGTCCAGAATCTGACCGGATGAAATGGGTGAGTCACCCCAAAAAATCCCAAAAGCCCCATAATAGCCGCCGATGCTCCAATCGCTTTCCTTCCAACTAATAGAATCCCAAAAGCACCAGCTAAGCCCGCTAATAAAAATACCATAAAAAGGCTTTTTCTATTAACTACAGTTTCTACGTAATATCCGAAGACTGCGAGGCCTATCAAATTGAACATTAGATGGTTAATGTCCGAGTGCAGGAAGACGTAGGTTACAAAAGTCCAAGGTTTTGGTATAGCAGTAGTAGGAACGAGACCGTATTCTCCCCAAATTTCTTCAGGGACAAGCGTTTGGATAGTGGCAACCATAATACAAATTCCAATGAGTACACATGTCACGATTGGCCACCCTTTGTGGACATCGGAAAATTTCATAATTTTTTTGAGAAGCCTATTCTTTTTAGCCACGTAATGTCGACCTCCTTAAGCCATTCGATGAGCTTAAAACTAGTTTGAGAACCTCGCTTAAAAACTTGAAAGTTTAGAACATCAATAATCTAAGTAGATACACTCCCGCCGGTTTCCAGCGTCGATTCGATAGCACCTTATTGGCAGAACGCGGGCATGGTCCCGTTTGAGGTGACCGCAACTGCATCTGACAATCTAAGCGGGGTCGCAAGTGTCGAGCTTTTCTATCGATATTCACCCGACAATATCATATTCGGTTCTTGGGTGTCCTACAGCGCCGACAACGAGGAGCCTTGGTCGTGGACGTTCGACACTCCCGAAGGCGACGTTTACTACGAGTTCCATAGCATCGCGACTGATGAGGCCAACAACGTTGAAGAGGGGCCAGAAGTCGCAGATACAGTATGCGGTGTCGACACCGTGCCACCCGAATCGTCTGTGAATCGAA
>JAOUPD010000118.1 GCA_029880065.1 Hadesarchaea archaeon | reverse complement strand
CGACTGCTTCAGAGCATCCTCGCTCACGCTTGCGACGGCCAGTCCCGGGGGGATCCCAAAACACTTCTGAGAGCTCGTGAAGCACACGTCTATTCCCCACTCGTCGACTTTCAGCTCGACTCCGCCCATAGCGCTCACCGCGTCGACGAACAGGAGCTTCCCGTGCTTTTTCACAACTTTGGCCAGTTCAGGAAGTGGATTCAACAGCCCAACGCTTGTTTCGTTGTAGGTTATGGCGACGGCCTCGACATCCGGGCTCGATGAAAGCTTTTCGTTTAGGAGTTCAGGCGTGGTCGGTTTGCCCAGCATAGTTTCAATCCGTTCGACCTCCTTTCCGTTTGATTCCCCAATCTGAACATACCTTTTTCCAAACGCCCCGTTGATGCAGCACAGCATCTTTCGCTCGACGCAATTCCGGACTGTGGCTTCCATCACGCCCGACCCGGAACTAGGGAAGAGAAAGACTTGGTTTTCAGTTTCGAGAAATCGTTGTAGCCGCTCGACGGTTTGCCGATGTGCTTCCTTGTATTCCTTGCTCCGATGGCTGAACATCTGGCGCTTCATCTCCTCAAGAACCTCGGGTGGGCAGGCAACTGGGCCAACGGTGAAAAGTTTCATTTCTGACTACCCCGCGTTTCCTCTCCTATACCCCGCGTTTTTTCTGTTAAATAAGTGTTTACCATCTTTATCGCACAAAACTTAGAACACATGCTGCAAACGTTTGGGTCGATTGAGGGTGGCCTCCGGCGTCTGAGTTCTTGGGGTTTCTCGGGATTAATCGCGAGCTCGAATTGCTTCGCCCAATCAAACTTTCTACGCGCCCTCGCCATTTCATCGTCACGCTTTCTTTCGATACCCTTTGCCAAATCAGCCACGTGAGCGGCAATCTTTGTGGCTATCACACCTTCTTTAACATCCTCAACGCTTGGCAGGCAGAGGTGCTCGGCGGGAGTGAGGTAGCAGAGAAAATCGGCTCCAGCCCACGCGGCGAAGGCTCCTCCGATAGCCCCAACCCAATGGTCATAACCGGGGGCGATGTCAGTCACCACTGGGCCCAGCACGTAGAAGGGCGCCCCTTTGCATATTACTTTCTCGAGCCTGACGTTTGCCTCGATGTGATCGAGTGGTAGGTGTCCAGGGCCTTCAACTATAACCTGCACATCTCTTGCCCAAGCCCGTTCTACCAGCTCCCCCAGCGTGAGCAGCTCTTGAAACTGGACCACATCGGAAGCGTCGGCCAAGCAACCGGGACGCATCCCATCCCCCAAACTCAGCGTCAAATCAAACTCCCGCGCTAGCTCAAGCAGGTAATCAAACTCTTCGTATAAGGGGTTTTCTCGTCTGTTATGGATTATCCACGCTGCGAGGAAAGAACCGCCGCGGCTCACCACATCAAGCAGGCGCCCGCTCCGCCGTAGGGCATCGATAGCCGCACGGGTGACGCCGCAGTGTACGGTCACGAAATCGACGCCATCTTCGGCGTGCCTTCGGATAGCGTTGAAAATATCGTCGGAACTTACGTCCACCACATCGCCTCGCGAGGCCGCATCCGTCCAAGCTTGATAAATCGGCACCGTTCCTACTGGCACGTCGATTGCTTGGAGGATGTGTCGTCTGATCTCGTCGATGTCGCCGCCGATGCTGAGGTCCATTACGGTATCCGCGCCGTATTTTACTGCGACCTTCGCTTTCTCCACTTCCTCATCGAGGTTCACGTAATCGGGAGAAGATCCCACGTTCGCGTTTACCTTAGTGCGGAGGCCTTCACCAATGCCTATAACATTGACATTTTCTCGCCTGAGATTGCAGGGAATTATCAACCTGCCCGCTGCTACCCCGCGCATGATGAACTCGACCGGCCTGCCTTCGGCCTTCGCAACAGCTTCCATCTCGGGTGTCGTCTTGCCACGTCTTGCTTCAGCCATCTGCATAGCTCGCCCTCAATATCACGTTGCGACTTCGATTGAAAAAGCTTTCAATTTATTAAGTTCTTAGAGTCACGTATAATTGGAGGTAATAAGATGGCAATTCAAGTTGTTAAACGAGATGGTAAGACCGAACCCTTCCAACGCCAGAAAATAGTCAACGCGTGCGCCGCTGTTGGAGCACCAGCAGATGTCGCCGCTAGCATCGCCGACGAGGTCGAAAAGTCAGCGCGCGACCAGATGCCGACGAGTGAGATAAAAGCGATGGTCTTGGACAGGCTTGGCAAGATAAAGCAGGATTGGGTAAATAACTGGGCGCAGTACGATCAGACCAAAGTGAAGTAATTTTCTTCGCTCACGGCCTGAAAACTGCGATGCTAATGGGGTAGGATGAACTTTAGTATTGGGGACGAACTCATCATACGGAAGATTTTGATGACGTGAGCGCTGGTTTTAAAAATTATTAACTCATGAGTTCATCGAGCCCTATGCCAGTCTTAACCCTTATCTGACCAGCACTCTTCCAGCCCTATACCCGAGCGCCAAGCTAGCACCGAGCATCAGCGCGAACAGGTGCATAAATGCCGTCATAGCCGCAATGGCAGACCCCGCATACCACGCTTCCGCCATCGATGGCGCGGCAAATGCTAGGGCAAATATTACGAATATCGGCAGGACGGGGATGCCGTAACGCTTGAACTCCACCGATGTAGCTCCAAAAAGTCCGGCCACTCCCGCCGATGCCCCCGCGAAGGTGTATGGGCTCGATAGGAAGACGGCTGGAGCAACGGTGAGAATCCCGACTCCAACGAACACCGCAAGGAATGCTGAGCTTCGAATTCCTATTTCCCATGCTAGTACGCCCACCAGGATCAGGCCAATTAAGTTCGTCAGCAGGTGTTCGATCCCGCCGTGTGTGAACATGAACGTGATAAACCGCCATGGCTCATCCTGTACCGCCACGCTTTTTACTCCTAACTCTTCCTCCCCGACGTATCCGCCCAACTCTAG
>JAOUPD010000117.1 GCA_029880065.1 Hadesarchaea archaeon | reverse complement strand
TGGTTATCCCAACAACTTGGCCGAGATAGTTAAGCAACGGCCCACCAGAATTGCCGGGATTAATCGGTGCACTAGTTTGAATAATGTTCGCGATTGAAAAGCCTATCGTTGATTCGCTTATCGTTCGCCCCAGCTGACTTACTATTCCCACAGTCATAGACCCCGTAAGGCCAAATGGATTGCCAATTGCCACCACGGGGTCGCCTACTTTCAAGGTTGATGAGCTAACGATTTGAAGGGGCTCTAACTCATTCTCTGGGGCGTTTGTTGAAAGTACTGCTAGATCGGCATATGCGTCTGAACCCAGCACGGTTGCTGTATACGTGTTTCCATTCCTGAGAGTCACGAAAATGTTTTCAGCGTCATCAACTACGTGGAAGTTTGTGACGATGACCATCTGTCCTTCGTGATCGTATACAAACCCGGATCCTTGAGCCTGTTGATATTGTGTACCGAATATCGTTTGTCGCACGATAACTCCTTTGATTACCACAACCGAGTTTTTGGTCTCGTCGTACAACTCAGAAAGTGAAGTGTTGTCCCCAAATATGTAGACAATATTTTCGGAGGGTTGAAGGTTGGAAATTTGGTCCTGGAGTGTCGAGACTTGATTTTCTAGGTCGTTGATCCTCTGTGAAGTAATCAAATAGCTTAGGACCACCCCTGAGGACAAGCCGACTATGAATGCTATTGCTATTAGGCCTGAAAGATAACCAGTCGTATATCGCTTCTTAGGTCTCCCCAATCATACCCCAAAATAGATTTTCGATGTTGTTTTCTTTAATTCTTTTGGTGGCGGGCCCGGAGGGATTCGAACCCCCGATTTGCAGCTCCGAAGGCTTGCGGGCAATTTGCTTGCCGCCCTATCCTGGCTAGGCCACGGGCCCGACCAATTACAGACTAGTTTTATGTCCCTTTCAACATTTGTATTCTTAATCCAATCTCATGCTCAACGAACGAATCCCTTAACCTTAACAGCGATGAACTGGCCGAAAAAGTCGGCGCGGCTGGAAGCTCACACTTTTAAGGATGGGTAATCACTATTCTTTTCGTGGTGAGAGATTGAAAGCACTCATGCTAATTTGCGATGGCATGGCAGATCGTCCGGTGCCCGAGCTTGGCAATCTAACACCGCTCGAGGCCGCCCAAAAACCAAACATGAACGGAATCGCAAGGAGGGGCATCTGTGGGCTGATGGACACAATCGCACCCGGAGTACCGCCGGGAAGTGATACCGCTCACCTTGCACTGCTCGGTTACGATCCCTTTGAAGTTTACACGGGGCGAGGTCCCTTTGAAGCCGCTGGTGCTGGCATCGACTTGCGGGCTGGAGACATCGCGTTCCGCGTAAACTACGCCACCATCGATGAGAAGCTCATCGTCAAGGATCGTCGAGCTGGTCGCATTCAGGACACGAAGCAGCTGGAGGTCTCAATCCAGCGAATAAAATTATCAGGGACTCAAATCCTCTTCAAGAGCACCGTTGCCCACCGCGCAACGTTGGTGATTCGAGGCAAAGGTTTGTCACACGAGGTCTCCGACTCTGACCCCCACAAAACCGACACCAAAGTTTTGCGGGTGAAAGCGCTCTCGAGCAAGGCAGCCAAAACCGCGAAATTACTCAACGAGTTCTCTCGCAAAGCATACAAAGTGCTTAAAAATCACCCACTTAACCAGAAACGCTCCAAACAGGGTTTGCCTCAGGCCAACTATCTGTTGCTGCGAGGAGCGGGAGTAGCCCCCCATCTTGAACCACTCCAGCAAAAATATGGCTTCAAAAGCGCTTGCGTCGCCGCCGCCGCGCTCGTGAAGGGTGTTTGCAGAATGGCTGGCATGGAGATCATCGAGGTACCTGGAGCGACCGGTGGCGTCAACACTGATTTGAATGCGAAGGCAAAGGCCGCCCTACGCGCGCTTGAGAATCATGAACTCGTGCTGCTCCATGTAAAGGGCTTCGATGAGGCCAGCCACGACGGCAACCACAACGCGAAGGTGAAACTCATCGAGCGCACCGACGCCATGCTCGGCCAACTGATCGATAAAACCGACTACATCATGCTCACCATCGACCACACGACGCCAGTCAGCGTTCACGATCATACGGGCGACCCAGTGCCAATTGTTATCTCCGGCCCAGCTGTGCGCGCGGATGATGTCAGAAACTATGATGAGCGCTCTACCGCAAAGGGTGGCTTAGGACGAATCCGAGGCAAATATTTGCTGCCAATCCTAGCTGACTTGATGGGAAAGAGCAAAAAATTCGGCGCCTGAGCAGTCAGATTTTTAACCTAAATGCACCAAAATAAATTCGAGTGGTTGAATGCGAGAGAAAGTCGAGAAGGCTCTGGCCAAGATTAGACCTGCACTTCAAGCTGATGGCGGAGACGTCGAACTCGCCGATGTCACAAGCGATGGTGTGGTTAAGGTAAAACTGGTCGGCGCGTGCGCGGGCTGCCCAATGTCCACGATGACGTTGGCGATTGGCATTGAACGGACGCTTAAGCGAGAGATACCAGAAGTCAAGCGGGTAGAAGCAGTCTAGCGCGCGAATAAAGACTTTAGCTTCTTAGGCTCCACTATACCTTGCTCGGTCACGATTGCCTTTATCAAGCGTGCTGGCGTGACGTCGAACGCGGGGTTGAAAACCTTAACTCCTTTAGGCACCACCCGCTTCCCACCAATAAAAATAACCTCATTCGCATCCCGTTGCTCAATCGGAATTTCCTTGCCGCTTCGCACGTTTAAATCAATCGTGCTAGTTGGCGCGACAACGTAAAACGGCACGCGATGTTCCTTGGCGAGTACAGCTATAGAATACGTGCCTATTTTGTTCGCTACATCGCCGTTAGTAGCTATTCGATCCGCACCGACCAACACCAAGTCAATCATTTTTTTAGAAAAACAATACCCCACCATATTGTCGGTAATCACCGTGACCGGGATGCCCTC
>JAOUPD010000116.1 GCA_029880065.1 Hadesarchaea archaeon | reverse complement strand
TGGGCCATCTCAAAAGAGTTAACTGCAACAGGAATTGGGTCCTCCAATGGCCTTGCTTTTGCGGCAAAAACTTTCGCAACGGCTTCGTCCGAGCAGGCGTCAACCCCTAGGCCATACACGGTTTCTGTTGGATAGATGACCAAGCCACCAGTCCTGATCGTTGCCGCAGCCTCCGAAATTACTCTAATTTCCGGACTTCTTGAATCGACTTCAAAAATTTTGGCCATTTACACCCAGCGATTGGCATCTTTCTTAACAATCTTTTATGGGGGAGAGCTCTTAAGTTATCCGTTCAAGGTTCTCATCTGACTATGTAAAAATATCAAAATTTCAAAATAAGCAAGTATCTTAAGTTAACACCTTCGTAACCTCAGTAATACGTAAAGCATGCATAACTGGACCGTCGAACCCTTCCAATCTGACTAATGTTACCCCATATACCTCTGGGAGGCCGTTTTCTCCGTCTTCAGCGAAGAGTGAAAAATTGAAAAAATTTTTATTCTATATTCCTAGTAGACTCTCGATTTCTTCTATTACCGGATCCAAGTATCCCATGTACCATGCGGCCGCTATTACCACGATTATCAGCAGCAAGATGACGAGTCCTGTCTTACCCATCTCAAATCACCTCCTTTCTTCTCTAGATCGAACAATTCCCCCAGTTCAAACCGTGAAATTTTTGGCAATATAACTTTTATGGATTAATAGTCTTTGATTTGGTTCATATTTCACTGGTTGCATGTTTCTAAATTTGATTTATGTTGGTGCGGGGGGCAGGATTCGGACCTGCGAAGGCCCTACGGCCACAGGATTTCTCCGCATGCGCACTTAAGTCCTGCCCCTTAGACCTGACTCGGGAACCCCCGCAGGATAAACCTCTCTCAAACGGGGCAATAAAACTAGCGCCCTTTCTTGTGAGCCCTGCGATAGACCGCGCGATACTTCTTGCGCTTCTTTCGCAGCTTTCGCTCTAGTTCCTCCTCTTCCTTCTGCCGCATGGAATCACTGGTGCCCCCGCCGACACCCTCTTAATGCCGTTAACTTACCCCCTTCTTATTTTTTTAGTCGGTGCTCTATAATGGTATCACCCGACAATGTCCCTTATAACCGCAGCCAGAACATGGTTTGGAGGTGACGGGTACAATGGGGATATTCACGAAGCTAAGCGTTAAAAAGTCCGATATTGGGTTAATACTACTAATACCGGCGTTTTATATCATTTCGGCATTAATTCACAACTATTATCTTGTTCAAGAAAACATGGCCCCCGATCTCTACAGGGTTTCCTTAGGGCCCTTTTTGGAGGAGGCGATTAAAGGAGTATCTGTTTTTCTGTGTGTATTCGCGGCCGTGGGGCTCGGGCATGAAAAATTGGTTCGAGTTCATAAAAAATACTGGCTAATCGTCGCGATTTCGATTGGGCTCATTGTTGGTGTGGGGGAAACCTTCATTGACTATTCGCTAGGTATCCACCGACTTATACCTACCTTAAATCATGCTTTTGGGGCGGCAATAGTAGCAGGAGGTATTTGGTTTTTCATACATACGAACAAGCATAAATTTGAGGGGTTGGTTGTTTCCTATGTGGGTGCGTCCATTCTCCATGCTCTTTGGAACTATCATGTTTTTATCGAAGAAACAACAGGTTCGGAATTCACTCTGGGGGCGATAAGCTTCATTTTAACAGTGATTGCATCGTTCTTGATCTGGAAGTTTGGTTAAAACATTGCGGGATGGTGGGAAATTCGTTTATTTATTCGAGTATTGAAACGCCGAAAAAAGTCCACCGTGGCCCCTCTTGGGAGAAAAGTGCCGCTTCTGTCTGCAATTATATGCCAAGACCGATTGTGATGATCCAGACGGCGAGCAAAAATGCTAAAACTACTGTAACTATGCAAACGATGCCGTCGATTGTGCTTTTCATGTTTTGTTCCCCCTTGAATAAACGTTGGAAAAGAGGGTTATAAAGCCAAATTAATTGGGGCAAAAAAGGTTTCTGCGGCTAATTTAGACGGGGGGTCAAAATTAAAAAGAGAAAAAGAGTAATAAAAAGTAGTTTGGGGGGTGACGTGGTGATAGGTGCAGTTGTCTTTTATTGGGGAATACCGGCGGTGGGGGGTCTTCTATTAGCGTGGGCGGTAATGTTAACTTGGACCGTGCCGCCCGAATTAAATTGGAATGTGGTTTCTATAAGCGTGGGAGTTTCGCTGGCTTTCTGGGCGGCGTATTTATGGATGCGAAGAAGGGTGAAACTTAAGCTACAATTCGTGATTGGATTAATTCTTATTTTCTACGGGGCGTGGCAACTTGGTTGGATACCCTCGGTCTAGTATTTAAAAAAAAGGATAAGTTAACGACACCAAGGTGGTGCCCCCGCCGGGATTTGAACCCGGGTCGCGAGCTCGAGAGGCTCGCATGATTGACCGGTCTACACCACAGGGGCACCGTTTAATCGTGCTCGCGCAAATGTAAAAAGTTTCTCAAGATGTTGGGCTCGTAGAGATTAGAACCCGGCCCAAGCTTGCTGCCGTTTTCGATAAAACCATCGCAGCACTGACGCGAGATTCTGAACTCGACTAGCTTTCGGGCGGCTTCACGAACACGAAGATTACGGCGGCGCCCGAGATGATCAACACGATGACGACAATCACAAACAACATTTCAGGCGCAGCCCCAGCGGGAGGGGCGACTGGCGGGGCGGGGACCGTTTGCGTCACGGCTAGGGTTCGGGTCGTGGAGTTGCCCGCGCTGTCGACCACCCTGATCGTGAAGTTGTTGGTCCCGCCCGCAAGGGTCAAGGCCTTGCTGAAGGAGCCCCCGACGACTGGCACGGATTGCCCGTTCACATAAACCGTAACGTCACTGATATCACTCACCGTCATGCTCAAGGTCAGCGTGAAATCCGAGGTCGTGAGCTGCCACCCGCCGGCCGTCGCGGTCGCTCCCATGCCGGTCAGAGTACC
>JAOUPD010000115.1 GCA_029880065.1 Hadesarchaea archaeon | reverse complement strand
AATTTTCAAATTGTAACACGGGGAGTTCATGAAAAGGCTTGCCTCCCTTGCGCTTGTGCTAACGGCTTTGCTTCTAGTGATTCTCCCTGTTAGGGCCAGCGCGGACGTTTACACAGACGAGAACTTCAGCTCGCTGGGTGGGCTTGATGGTGTTGAGGTTGTGGTGGGCGATTTGAGGTTGCGCATCGCGCCCGATAGCTGGACGCAGGCCACAAAGGCTGATTTTGAGCAGTGGGAGAATCACGAGAACGTAACAGCTGTTGACCTGGATTATGTAAAACTTGAGAGCGCGGGCGAAGGATGGTCAACCTCAGAAAATGCACCCTATAGCAGTACATATTGTATAGCGACGGCTGGTGTTGGAGACTACCTTTTCATCCTCAGGGGCTACTGGGCTGGCGTCAAGGTTGGGGTAGGGCGATACGACACCGCAACTGGGAGCTGGAAGAATTGGAGCGACCCAACGATCGAGTGGCAGGAGAAGAAGCACTACTTTAAAAATGGTTGTTCAATGGTTTGGGACAATGGTGACTACATTTATGTGCTTGCGGGGGGCAGCTACAACGATACACCCAATCCATCCAATCCTACCACGCATGAGCCCCGTTACGGATTCTGGCGCTTTTCGGTCGGCAATCCATCCAGCTGGGAGCGTCTCGAGAACACACCATGGCACCAAGGCCCGGGGGACGCTTTAGTTTGGGCAAGGGCGGGCGGCGAGAACTACATCTATGCATGGATTGGCACCACGAGTAAAAATCGCGGGCGCGGTTGTGGTGCAAAATTTTATCGCTACAGCATTCACAGCGGGCACTGGGACGCAAAGCCGATAACCGAGATAGAGAAGCTGTATTGTAATAACGAGGTTTTGCCGCCCTACGGTGCCGACGATGGCTCGAGCTTGGTTTGGACCGGCGAGGATTACATCTATTTCCTCCCGGGCGCCTATGCCGAGAACCTACCCCCCAGCAAGGAGCGCTATTTTGCACGTTTTTTAGTTTTGGAGAATAGATGGGAAAATCTGGTGATGTTGCCCTACAACGAGAACCCAGACACAGCGGAGAGCGATGGTGTCGATGATGGTGGCTCTATGGTTTGGGATGGCAGCGATTATCTCTACATTTTGAAGGGCGGAGATGGCAACGGAGATGATGAGGCGGACAATTTCTGGCGTTACAGCATCAGCTCGAACTCGTGGGAAGTGCTGGCGGGGGTTCCGCTTGGGCCGTCGAGGAACAACGGCACGAGGCTAGGTTACGCGGGCGAGAACGTGTATTACTGGCATGCCAACTCGACTGGGTTATGGGCATACGCGCCGCCGAAGTATAAAGAGGGTGGATATTTTACATCGAGTGTTTTCGATGCCGGCGTGACCTCCACTTGGCAACGGATGAGTTTTGAGTTCGGTGCAAGTAACGAGGCGGCGCTGCGGGTTTGGACACGGTCGAGTTCAGACAACGCAAAGTGGTCGGATTGGGTGGAGAATCAAAGCGGGGACTTACTGCCGTGGGAGAATCGCTACCTTCAGTACCGCGTGGAGTTCTCAACCACCGACGAATATGTAACACCCATACTGCACGAGATGCGCATCGCCTACCTCACGAAAATTTGGAGAACTGGTACCTTCACGAGCCAGCCCCTCGAGCTCGGCCACGTTGAGAACTGGGGCACGCTGAGCTGGGAGGCGACGCTACCGGAGAACACCTCGATATCGTTCGCCGCCCGAACCTCGGCAGATTGCTCGAATTGGTCGGAGTGGGCCGAACTTGACTCGAACGAGATTCAGAGTCCAACCCACGGTCGGACGTTCCTGCAGGTCCGGGCGACCCTGAGGGGCTTGGGCGCAGCCACCCCAACCTTGCGGAGCTACAGCATCTCCTATACCCCTGATCGAGCGCCGCCGGCTCAGCCGATAGAGTACGCGGCGTTGGTCGTGGCGGTAGGTGCAGCGGGCATTGCGGCAGCTGGCGCGGCTCGGGCGCTCTCGAAACGGGTCAGTAGTGCCTCAGGTGGCAAAGATGACGCCTCGGATTAAGGCGCAGACAGGGGAAGAAAGCAATTTGGTTTTTCACGTCAATTGCCGATGGAAGTATTAACGTTCAACGTAGTAATCGGGGCTATAAAAGCTTTTTTCTGTGGAATTAAGGATTTTAGGTTCGCAACGCTTAAATGAGAGGACTTTAGGTTCGCAAGCGATTAATAAAGACCTTAAAGAGTTCAGCCCGTACAAAAAAGGAGATGAATTAAGTGAGAGAGAAACTAGCATTAGCAATCGCAGCATTAATGATAACTTCAATGGCATTCGCGATATCGACAACTAGCGTTAGCGCAACGCATGCCACGCCGACGATCAGTCTCAGTCCCGATTTCGTGAAGGAAGGAGAGTCCTACGTTTTCACGCTGTCGGTGACGAACGAGAGCGGAGACCCGATCGATACGGTTGAAATCACGCCGTCGCATTTAACGAACATTGAATCGATTGTGAAGCTGCCGAAGGACAACATAGTGGAAAACGCCAATGTGGCACTATCGGACGGCACGCAGGTAACCGTGGTATCTGCTTCGGTAACGGTTGCCGAGAATACGGTCGTGTCGCTGCCTGCGGGCACGCTAATAGTGGCCCCCAGCGGTGACGATGCGGAGCTGTACGAGGACGGAACGGCGGAAATGATAGCCAGTGAGAATTCAATCGCAACTGTATCTGCCGTGAAGGCGGCGGCGGACAGGCTGGCGGCCAAACAGAATCCCGATGGTGGCTTTATGTGGAAGTTACAAGTAGGTGGGACAAGTAGAACTAATGTCCTTGGCATAACCGCCATAGGCATCCTCAAGGCGCATGGACTGGAGGACAAAGATACCTACGAGACAGCGCTGGCGAAGGCCTACAAGTATGCGGTGGACAAACCGCCGACTTACACTTGGGGCGGTAGCAAGTATACTGAGTCCACAAAGGGTGTTGACAGCTT
>JAOUPD010000114.1 GCA_029880065.1 Hadesarchaea archaeon | reverse complement strand
AACGGCACCACAACAGCTGGTACTTGCCACGCGAACTCAGGCTCAAGCTCATGGGGCAGGTCAAGAAAGCGTGCGATGAAAATGGTCTGACCTTCGACTCCTGCCGCGAAGGTTTGCGGGAGCTGACAACCGGTGCGAGCTGCGATGGAAGTCACTTAATTTCAAAAAAGAGTTCGAGTTGATTTATTTCAAGACTTTGCCCGTCTTCAAGTACCAAAGATAGAGATCAAGCTCGCCAAGCGTGAGCCCGAGCTTCTCCGCGAGCCCCACGAGCTTTTCCTCTATATCCATATATCGCCCACGTGTCAGCGAGCGGGGCACCTCATCGATTAACCCATATTCGTGCAGCACGCTGAGCACATGCCGATCCAAAATTGCTAACTCATCAAATCCCACATTGCGCAAGAAATGGCTCGATTCCTTATAACCTAACCCTCTCACGTTCTCGACCAGCCACCCACGAGCCTGCCGCGCATCCTTGAATCTCTCGATGATATTCTTTATGTTGCGAAATCTGCGTGCCTCGAAGATGAAGTGTGCCCGGGTGTTTGAAAATCTGTGCCCCGCAGCTCGTAGCTTGTGCCTGAGTTCCTCGAGCGGGAGCGTCAAAAATCCCTTGCTGCCCAGTTCGCGCTGAATCTTCATCCCCCGCCTCGCGGTCGAGTTCGCCGTCAGGATGCAGAAGCAAAGCTCCGAGAACCATTCCTCGTTGCCCTTTCGGCCGAGCTCCTTGAACTCTCGCATCCTCCGAGCTATGAGTTTGCCTACCTTGCCTCCCCTCAGCTCATTTACCCTGCCCACTAAATCCGCGCCCACCAACTTGCCCCGACTTTCTTATGAAAATACAAACTGTTTAATGCGTCGCCTATGCTAGGCTACCGCGAGCTTCGTTTGGACTTGAGCGAGCTGCCACGGGCGGACGTGCTTCACTAACTCATGCACCACCCTTGAAGGCTGTTTCCACTCGAACGGCCGCGCATCAGCAGGACTGGCATCAAGCACGGAAAACTCTGCCACCTCATCTGGAGCGATGGGAACCGAAACCAAGCCCGACTCCGGGTTGAGGCTCATCGGCGCCAGCAATAGGCCTCGCCTCACCCGAAGCTCGGAGAGTAGGCAGGTATCCGTCCTTCGCTTTATCTCAAGGGAGGAAGAGACGCCATTGACGCGAATACTCGAATGACGCTCGGTTAAATAGCTCGCGATAGAATTTGTTAGTCCTCTCTGTAGATCTGCCACTGCATAGCTATCCCCCGCCCAAGCTTCGTTGGGGATGGCCTCGAAAGGTATCAATATATCAAACCCAAGTTGGCCGGAGTACTTGACCCACGGCTCGGAGATGCCATCCTCCGCCAGCGCTTCGATCACCCAAGCAGTTACCCTCTTGGCAAACTCTAACCCTCCCCGCCTCGCCCGCACGATCCAGACCAAATCGTGGGCAATCGGGCGCGAGAAGTCCTGACCTAGATAACGCCAGTAGGAGCAATAGAATGCCGTCGCTCCTGAGGCCAAGGCTCGGTCAAATGCCGCCGTCGAGTCCAAAACAATGGGGTGCTTGCTTAGGTGGCGCTGCATGCTCTTGATGCGGGCGTTGTAGAAAGTGCATTCTCGCTCACCGCTGCCGTTGCTAGCACGCACGAAATCCATGATTGTTTGTCTTACATCCAGGCGTCTGTAATAATCCATTTTCTCCCTTCAAAAGGACGATTGGGTGGAATTTTTAAGCGTCTTTAGGGGAGGGAGGTCACCGAAAGTATTGATACTATAGTAACATTAAATATTAGATTACTTTTCTCAATTGGATTAAGTACGGCTCAATCCTCCGCGAAAATTCCTGCCCATCGGTCCAGTCAAGGGCAATAAATTCCTCAATCACGCGCAAGATGTGCTGCGCGCGTTCAGCAAACTCAGGAGTCAACTTCCTCTGCCTAGCAATGCTCAGAATCTCATCCATTTCGGTGGTAATTTTCACCCGTTCTCGCCCAAGTACTATATAATTAGCGAACGATTCCTCCATCGCGCGCGCTCTAAGCTCTGAAGGTAGGATAGCGTCGAAGCTGTAAAGTTCTATAGGCTGCCATTTGAAATCTGAGAAGAACTCCTCCAAACGGGAAGCTGCTGCCTTTGGGACAGCAATGACACTCTTCCCAAGTTTTAAGTGAGGAATCGCTCCGAGCAAACCCCGCGCAACGTGAGTGTAAGTTTTTGTGGTGCCATCTTTTTTGTTTCGCTTTGTAGAGCTTGAGTACCCGAAAAGCTTGCGGTAAAAAAGCGTCTTGCGTGTGCCCGTAAATCTAATGTCAAAGCTGAACACTCTCGCAAGAGTTCTTTCTTCTACTTCCACACAACCAACCCCTTGATTTCCACTGCAACTTGTTTATATTTTTATTACTTTTTAGGATACTATTGTAACAGTATTATTGTAATAGGTTTGTTTATTAGTTAATATCCATGCGAAACAAAGGGGTCACACATCTCCAACAAAAGCTTTTAGCTGTCCGGTATACTTTTCGAGTGGTGATCAAACGGAGGCAGAAGAGCGCTTCAAGTGTGCGACTCAAGGCACGAGTGAGGTAGTAACAGAAACCGAACTCCGCAAACTGCTGGATAAGGAGAAAATTACAGTCTACTGCGGCTACGAACCCTCCGGAAAAATTCATTTTGGGCATGCGCTGTCTGTGCAAAAACTCATGAATTTTCAGAAACTGGGAGCGCACGTAATCGTGTTGCTCGCAGATCTGCACGCTTACCTTAATGATAAGGGGACACTTGAGGAAATTCGCCGGGTGGCCGAGTATAATAAACATTGCTTCATCGCGTTGGGCCTCGACCCCAAGCGTACGGATTTCTTGCTTGGGTCAGACTTTCAGTTAAAACCTGAGTTCATGATGGATGTACTTCGAATGGCCACCGGTACAACGTTGCTTAGGGCGCATCGCTCAATGGCTGAGATAGCGCGCCATTCGAAGGATCCGGATGTG
>JAOUPD010000002.1 GCA_029880065.1 Hadesarchaea archaeon | reverse complement strand
CGATCTGAGAAAAAAGAGAAGGTTAAACTTTATGTTGACAAAAAAGTAGCTGATTGGAAAGAAGTTACTCTGAATAGTAAAGAAGCTAAAGAGATAAGTTTTACCTATAAATTCGTTGAAAACAAAGGAATTCACAGTGTTACAATAGGTGATCTGAAAGCACAAAAACTTTCAGTTATAGGGCCTTTTGTATGGATTGATAAGGATAATGATGGGATAATGGGTAATAATGATCTAACATTTTTGTCAATTCAGGATGCTATAGACAACGCAAGTAGTGGAGACGTGATCAGAGTTAAGCCCGGATATTACGATACAGAACTTCTGGTATTTCCGATTAGGGTGAACAAACCTGTTACCTTGAAATCCGCTGGGCTTCCAGAGAAGACAATATTCGATGCAAAGATGGAGGAGGCCATATTTCGAGTTGAATCCAATGATGTAATAATTGAGGGTTTTACCATTAAAAACTGTAATGCAAATGCATGGGAGGGTGGTATTCGGATTGAGAATGCTAAGAACATTAAAATAATTAACAATAGACTCATAAATAACAAAAATGATGGTATAGTGATTTTTGGAGGTGGCAGGAGCAATCACCTCATAACTGGGAATATAATAAAGGACAATGCTAGTGATGGAATTCGCATTCGTGGCAGTAATAACAATAGGATAGAAAACAACAAGATAAGCGGTAATGGAAACCGTCCGAACAGGGGACATGGTATTTATCTTCAAAATGCGCGTAAGACGATAATAAAAAACAATGCCATAGAACGGAGCAACCTTAATGGAATCTGCTTGGACAAATTCTCAAGCGCTGCTATATCGTATAATATCATAAAGAACAACAAAGAGGCAGGAGTATGGGCAGGAAGAAACTCAGAGTTGGTCGAATTTCATCACAATGATATCATTGGGAACGTAAAACATAGAATTTTCAAAGAAAGTGATTCGTAGGAAATGTCAAGGACGGCTGGCGAGAAGCATCTTGTATTTAGTGAGGGAGCAAATGAGTAAGACTGGACTTGTTTATTTTTGTTTTTTACAAAACTATTTCTAGTTCAACTCTCTTGGCTTTATAATACGTCCCCCAAATTGGTTCTTCCAAGTATGGTTGCTTGGGTACACCTTGAAATATTTTGTGAAACCCGGGCCCTTCAAGGAGTAAAACTAACACATTTTCTTTTTTAAGAACACTTTCAGGTACGTAAAATTCAAACTGTGGCCCCGTTGATTCGTACACCCCAATAAATTTGCCGTTAATAGAAATTAGAAATCGCTCAGATGCAGCGGGTATGAGAAGTTTTACAGCACCTCCCCACGATTTTTCTTTTTCATAAGAGAATTTTCTCCTAAACCAAACAATATCTTTTGTTTCATCAGCACATACATATTTTTCTCCGGAAGGAATTTCTACCCAATCTGAATCATCATATCCTAAAGCGTGAAATCCCTTCAGATCGCCCCCTAATCCAGCTCTGACCTTGGACTTTTCTATTTGTTCAGTCCACTTTTTTCCATTCACTACGCCTTCTATTTGAATTGGGAATTGTAAACCACTGTACTTTTGGATTATCCCTTCGTGAGGATGGGCTTTTGGATGAAAAGAGTTGTAATATCTCACCGCAAGAATATTTTCACCTTTTCTGATAAGCGGGTCTACATTAACAGAGCTCCCCCCGATCCCTCTCCAAAACAAATTGCCATTTAGGTAGAAGTAGGCCCGGTCAATACCACCGGTATTCACATTTATTTTTACATTTTTTAACTCATCTGGGACCGTGAATCTAGCCCTGTACCATATATAGCCATGCTCAAGGATTTCTGCTTGCTCCAAGGAAATTGGTTTATCTAAAACTTTCCACTGGTTATCATCGTAATTGAGTTGTAACTCCTCATCGTCGAGGGCATATTTCCAAGGCGAAAGCCACTTTAACTTTATGGGACTATTTCCGGTTTCTTTGTACTCAAACTTGCATCTGTTTATTTTTTTCTCAAAATCAAATTTAATTGATTTCTTTTCAAGCTTGATATTCTTGGGCTCTTTAGGTAAGAAAATATGTGACTGAGTATTTACGTCGGGCTTGGTCTGGATGTGTATTTTGTGTTCTCCATCAGATTTTTCTATTTTCTCAACAAAATAAAAATCGCTAATCATGAGCAAATCCTTATCAATCCATGTTCTGCCAGCGTAGTGGTCATCCAAGAAAATTATTATCAGTGAATCCAGTTTAACGATCTTTATGCCATCATGGATGTACTGAATTTGCAAAACATCATTTTCAAGGGACTGTTTAACCTCGCCCTCTATTATTTCTGCTTGAGCACGCACATTTCTGAGAACTGTTTCACCTTTTTGGTTTCTTTTGCCGTAAAGAAGTAAGTAATCAAAATTGCCTATCTTTTTTGCTGCCAAAAGTTCAGAGGTCGAATACTCAATTGTCAAATTTGTGCTAGGAATTTTCACATCAACTGGAAGAAGAACAGCTGAGTAGGGCAATACCTGCAATTCACCTTTTACTGGTATTTTGAGCTTTTTCCTCTCAAATGGTGGAGTTAACGTGATGGAAACATGTCTATCACTTTTCTCAAGATTGCGAACGAACAAAAGGCCACCATGGGGCGCTGCCCTGTAAATAGTTCTTATTTTTTCAAAAGTATCTGCTGGGTTATCTCTAACTTCAGCTTTTTTTCTCTTCAAAAGTCGTGTTTTTTTTGCTTCTCTTGATTTGATAGAAATGGTATTTTCATTTTGGATTTCAGTTTCTGTTATAAGATCTTGAAAGTTTTCCAAAAACATAGAAATTTTATGGCATGTGTAGTACTTTTCACTAAGTTCCCCCCATTCGCGAATTGGGGATATGCCAAAATCGTATGAAGGAGGGATACCATAACCTGGAGGAAATAGATCGTAAATATCTCCACGGCAACCCCAATAAGGCCAAGTTGTCCCGCCAGCAAACATGTAGACATTAAGAAGAGAGGCCCCCTGTGCTAATACACTTCTCATACAAGTTTCCAGAACGTTGATAGGAATTTCACACTTGGGTTGCCCAAACTGGTCAAACCATCCCGATTCCAATTCTAAAATCAAAATCGGTTTATCAGGTTGTTCTATTTTTGATTTCTCTATTCTTTCCTCGAAATGATTAAACTCTTGTGACCAAAGCCATGGAATATCAGGATAGAAAGTACGAGCATCGATAATTTCCGTGCTTCTGAGAAATTCGCCTTCATTAGTAAATAGAGGCACATCAATGCCAACATCTCTTGCAATATCAACGAGTCTACTAATGTATTTTAGTGCATATTCTTTTGAAATGGGTACATCGCCAAATTTAATAAGATGATCGTATTCATTTTCGATTTGGAAGAGAATTATATTGCCACCATTAGTAATCAAATACGGTTTAATGACAGAAGAAATTGCTTTAAACCATTTTTCCACTAGTGATAGATATTCATCATCTAGAAGCCGCAATTTCAATTTCTTTTTTCTTGATAACAACCAATCAGGAAATCCACCAAAATCCCATTCGGCACAAATGTATGGTCCGGGTTTAATTACAACATATAGACCATGTTTTTTGCACAATTTCAAAAAATAGCCAAGGTCACAATCGTCTGTCCAGCGATACTGCCCTTCACGTGGTTCATGCCAGTTCCATGGTACGTATGTGCTAACAAAATTACAGCCCGCCCGTTTCATTTTTACGAGCCTGTCTTCCCAAAGTTCGTGAGGTATTCTAAAATAGTGAAGTTCTCCGCCGAAAAGCATAACTCTTTTGCCTTTTATTATCATGCTTTTAGAGTTATGACCAATAATTTTCTTAGAATTTGTCAACTTGGCCGCGTCCATAAAAATCTATCCCATTATGACTTTCACTTCGTGAACTTTACCGTCGCTATGCGGTTTGATTATATCGCTATTTATTTTTTCATCGTCGACATATATCTCTTTAACACCTTTTTCTACATAATTGGGATTTTTAATTTCTATTCTGTAAATCGCGTTTCTAAACGGTCTTTCTATTCGGCATTTCTTCCAATGCTTAGGTATACACGGATCTATTTTTAATCCATCAAAATCCCTTCTTGCACCAAGTATCCATTCCGTGGCGGCAAGGTACATCCACGCTGCTGCTCCAGTAAGCCAAGTATAGGCACCCTCACCAAAACGATAGGGATGTGAATGTCCAACTAAATATTCGGCGAAAACGTAAGGTTCCGCTTTGTAAAGATTTAAATCCTGTTTCATCGGATTTATTTTACAAAAAGAATCATAAGCTTTATCACCTCGGCCAAGTATACAGTCGGCGACTATTTTAAATGCGACAGCATGGCAGAATATCGCCGCATTTTCCTTTATACCTGGGGCGAATTTCGTTATTCTTCCTATTGATAAATCAATTTTTGTGTATGGTGGTGCAAGTAATATAGGCCCATGTTGGCTATCACAATATTTGTCGACCATGGCCATAACTTGTTTTTGTCTATCAAGGTTACACACTTCTGACAGAATTGTCCATATTTGAGGATTAATGTGTATTTTACCCTGTTTATTTTCCTTAGAACCGAAAGGGTTCCCCTCGTCAGTGTACCCTGCTTTAAACCATTTTCCATTCCAACCTGTAGAGCTATTTACAATTTTTCTAATTTTGTCTGCCTTGTGGGTCAAATCTTTCTCGATATCATCTTTACCTAGAATTTTGGCTAACCTTGCAGCGTGGAGGAGCGTTCTATGAAAGGCGATACCTAGCCAGACACTCTCGCCCCTACCTTCATCTCCAGCGCTATCGATGGCATCGTTCCAATCAGCAATGCCAATTAACGGTAATCCGTGCTGTCCTCGGTGTCTCCAAAGATAGTCAATGTTTGCTAAACAATGCTCAAAAATAGTCCCCTCTCCACCGTCAAGCCATTTTGCACTTTCATTCAAAAAGTTGATATTACCTGTTTCTCTTACATATGCTGCTAATGCGTATGTGAACCAAACAGGATGGTCCGCTCTTGGTGTATCTGTAAAAGGGCCGTAATCGTCTGACCAGCCAGGAGCACAGTGCCCGTCTTTAGCGTGAAGTGTGGCAATTTTGCGAAGTTTATTTTTGGCGTATTCAGCATCCAGAGAGAGTATTCCTTCGGCATCTTGGCAAGAATCTCGATAACCCCGGCCCCCCGTTCCCTCATGGTAATAGGATGGGGATCGACTCCACGCATTTGTTGTATAAAGTTGGTATTTACTCCAGATGTTAATCATGCGATTGAAATCTTCATCTGGCGTTTTTATCTTTACTCTCTCAACAACCCTATCCCAAAAATGTTTTACCTCTTTAAGCGCGTTATCGACATTTGACAAACTTCTATATTTTGTTAGAAGATTTTTCGCTGATTGCCTTTTTTTTGCGTGAATAAGTAAAATTACAAATTCTTTCTCCTCCTTCGGTTTAATAACAAAGTTGTGCTGAAGTGCTGAGACCATATTTTCTCCTAAATTGTCGGTGTTAGTACATTCGCCTTCTACAATCGCTCTGGGGTTTGATAGCAGGAGGGGTGCACCGTAAAAAGATTCTCTTCTCGTTTCCCACCCGTGAACTTTAAAATTTGCCCCAAAATATGTTCGGTAAGGGTAAATTCCAGTCCAGCCCCAAGTATTTTTCGCTGAAATAATCGCCTGTAATTCTCTATCGAACCATGCTTTGTTATACATGGCAAAAATATTTTTGAATAACATCTCCAATTGGAAATCATTGATGATTAGCTCCACAACAGGAAATAAACCAAATTTTCTTTTTTTCCTATCTCTGTTTGAAATTCTTATTTTCCAAATTTCCAAACTATCTTTTAGTGGGACAAAATAAGTGATCTGCCCACTAATTTTGTTAACTGTCGATGAAATTATAGTATAACCTAAGCCATGAATACACTGAAAATTTTGTTTTTTTGGACAGATAGGTTGCCAGTTTATCGACCAATATTTGCCACTTTCATTGTCTCTCAAAAAGACATATCTCCCCGGTCTGTCGGTGAATAAATTGTTAGGATTCCAAGCAGTGATTCTTTTGGTTCTACAATCCTGTTCAAAACTGTATCCTCCGCCAGTATGGGAAACGATAGCGCAATATTTTTCATTGTAAAGATAATTAATCCAAGGGTTTGGTAAGCGGGGAGTGGTTATTATAAACTCTCTTCCATCCTCACTAAAACTTCCATATTTCATTTTATCCCCTCATCAGACTGGCCTCAAAATGAGCAATATTTCCATTTCTTCATTTCCCTTGATACTGGCACTTAAGTAGCAATCGCCGGCCGGGACAAGCTTTTATCTCCTGCTTAAAACTTATAAACATAGGCGTCATTGCTATCACTGATTTGTTTGATGTAAGTGACGCGGGGGCGAGCCTAGGTGTTTAACGGAAGGAAAGGAGGAGCAAACCTTCCGACAGGATAATAATAAACCCGTCCCCGCTTCGCCCATCTAATACCTCCACATTGTTTTACAACTATTAGTAGTATTTATAGCCTTCTTATGTTTATGGTTGATAAAGAATGGATTTCTGATGGTCTATCTTTTCGTAATTATTTGGTTCTTCTAAGCTTGTAAGCAAGTAACTCAAAAAACCACCCACTGATTTTCATATAGATTTCATTCTGCCTAACTTGACGGCAAGCAAAATAGGAGGAAAGCGAATTAAATCAGATTATCTCAGAAAAAATTTAAGTAACGTGAGCAAGTCCTTAATGAGGGCCCGTGGCGCAGATTGGTTAGCGCGTTCGGCTGATAACCGGAAGGTCGAGGGTTCGAATCCCTCCGGGCCCACCATCAAAGGTAACGAACTATGTCATTCAACGAGAAACTCCAGCATCTCAAATCGATTGTCAGAGACTGCGACGGTGCAGTCATCGCTTTTTCGGGCGGGGTCGACTCCTCGCTGGTCTGCGCGGTTGCCCACGAAGTGTTGGGCGAGCGAACCGTCGCGGGCACCGCTATTTCTCAGACATACCCACCCGGGGAAGTTGAATGGGCCAAGAAAGCGGCCAGACATATCGGCATCAAGCACATGACTATAATCACGAATGAACTTCATAACGCAAACTTTGCCGCAAATCCGCCGGAAAGATGCTACTATTGTAAAAGTGAGTTGCTTAGAAAATTGGATGGAATCCGTAAGGAGTTGGGATTTGAGAAAATTTTTGATGGGACGAATTTCGATGATTTTTCCGATTACAGGCCGGGCATCCGCGCCCTCCGTGAGTTTGGGGTTCGGAGCCCGCTTGCGGAAGTTGGTCTAACGAAGGAGGAGGTCCGGGAGCTGGCTGCCGAGTACGGTTTGCCAAATGCGGATAAACCTGCCAATCCATGCCTCGCTTCTAGAATCCCCTTCGGTCAAGAAATAACGCCCGAAAAGCTCGAGCGGATAGCGAAGGGTGAACAGTTTCTGCGTTCACTGGGCTTCCGAGTCGTGCGTGTTCGAGATCATGGGGAGCTGGCGAGAGTTGAGGTGGGGGAGGAGGAACTGTCTCGCGCGCGGAAACTGGAGGTTGAGATCGTGAAAGCCCTTCGTGGGTTCGGCTACCCCTCCGCCGTCCTTGACCCCAGCGGTTATCGCATGGGCGGCGCAAACCTTCTTTAAAGTTGAATACAATTTATCAAAGAGAGTGGAAAATTGAAAGTTGAGGATACTCAAGTTACGGCGGCGATTGTCAAACGCTTTATGCGAGACTTTTTGGACCTCATCGAGCTCGATGTGGCGGTGGTCGGGGCTGGACCCTCTGGAATAACTGCTGCCCGCTACTTAGCCAAGGCGGGTGCTAAAGTTGCGGTTTTCGAGCGGAACCTTCACGTGGGGGGAGGCATGTGGGGTGGTGGAATCCTTTTCCCACGCATCGTAATACAAGAGGAAGCGAAGGAGATTATGGAAGAGGTTGGAGTCAAGCTCGAGTCACGTGAGGCTGGCTACTACACGGCTGACTCGGTCGAAGCCGTGTCTAAGTGTACTGCAGCCGCCATAGATTCCGGAGCACGGGTGATGGTCGGGCTAACGGTAGAAGATGTGATGATACGAGAGAGGGATCGCGTGGCAGGCGTCGTGATCAATTGGAAAGCGGTCGAGCTGGCGAGCCTGCATGTTGACCCGCTCGGAATAAGCGCGAAAGTCGTTATCGACGCCACGGGGCACGAAGCGGCGATAGCTCGCATCATACAGCGAAAGGTACCTGGCGCAAAGTTTCCGACGAGTACGGGCGGAGTTATGGGGGAAAAACCAATGTGGGCAGAGGCAGGAGAGGCTGAAATCATACACAACACGCGTGAGATCTATCCGAATCTGATCATGACAGGCATGGCAGCCAACACCCTCTTTGGATCGCCGCGGATGGGAGCGATTTTTGGGGGGATGCTACTCTCAGGCAAAAGGGCTGCGGAGGTTGCCCTAGAAGTGCTTCGCAAAAAGCGAGCGTAGGTCTTCCCTAAAGGTGCGGACTTCTACAGTTTTTTTCGAATTTTTTTGGATGAGTTCATTAAGCTTGAGTTGGTTGAAGAGTTCATCGACCTCGCCAGCGGTGGCTTTTGTGCGCGGGTGCTTCGGCAACGCGCTGCAAACACCTGCGTGCCGTTCTTGCCAAATCCCGAATTCTTTTGAGATTTTCTCGATCTCCAGTTTGTCGAAACCAAGTAAAGGCCTCAAGATCGGAACTTTCAAACCATGTGAGGTTGCCACGAGATTGCTCAATGTTTGCGACGCTTTTTGCCCCAACGACTCGCCAGTCACTATGCCTTCAGCTCCCTCTCGTTTGCAAACGAGTTCGGCGGCCTTGAACATGCTTTTTCTGCAGATCAAGCATGTGTATTCCCTGCGGTTCAGTTTTTTGGTAATTGCATTCAAAACCCCAGCCCAAGGGTAGAGGACGATTTTCTCAAATTTGGCTACTTTCTTGAGTTTTTTCAAAGCATTCATCGTGAGTCCAAACATTTCCTCGCTCGTGTATGGGTAAGTGCAGAAATGGAGTGGTACGACATCGAACTTTTTCGCTGCAATGACGCACGCGACAGGGGAGTCTATCCCTCCCGAAACCAAGCAAACGACTCGCTCTTTCATCTAAACCACAGATGTTTTATCAGTGTTTCAATAAAAAAGAAGGATGTGCCGGGGTAGCCTAGTCCGGAAAGGCGGCGGGCTGCAGAGGAAAAAATTTTTCCGTTGGGACCCGCTATTCGCCGGTTCAAATCCGGCCCCCGGCTCTGTTTTTATACTTTTAGTTCAAAACCGACCTGGGCTTACCAAAAATTAATATGGCCTTTCATGCCGTGTTTTGGAAAATAAACTTTAAACTTTCAAAGAATACAATCTACAGGGTTGTCTAATGCCCGACGTTGGCATCCATCAAAAGGGCGAGGTTGATTTGCAGATACTTCTTCAAAAATTGAAACGTGAACTTGGGGGGAAGGCGGGTGCGGTGGGATGTTTCGTGGGCATCGTCCGTGACATCTCGAAGGACGGGAAGAAAGTAAAGTATCTTCATTATGAGTGCGCGGAAGAAGCGATCAAAGAACTTGAGCAAATAGCAGCTGACATCGAGAGACAACCAGGCATCCTGAGGGTGATGATCCACCATGTCATCGACGACCTGACACCGGGCGAAGATGCCATCTACATCTTGGTGGCGGGCAAGCATCGAGCCGAGGTCTTTTCGGTGTTGCCCCAAATCATGGACCGCATAAAGGCGAAAGCACTAATCTGGAAAAAAGAGGTCACTGAAACTGAAGAGTACTGGATTAATGAATAAAACGATGCTCAATTTAGACTAATCCATAATTCTTTTACTCGGAGCTGTTAACTTAAGAAACTTCAAATTTCGATTATCTGATATTTGAGTTCGCCCATTCCCAGTTTTTTTGCTACGCGCATCTGAATTGTGCAGTCTGCGTGGTTGATTCTGCCAAGCCTGTCCGGACCATCCTCGGCCAGCGCGCCGGGAACCAATTCGGCACAATCAATGAGGTCGAGCGATGCCTTGTCGATCGCGACTGGATCCATTGAGGCGAGGATGCCGACATCTGCCACCACAGGGTTGCCAGCATGAGCAGCGCAGTCGCAGAGCGGAGTAACATCCTGAATGACGTTGATGAAGCAAACTTTGCCATCGAATTTTTCCAAACTCGCCGCCGTCCCGTGTGCGAGGTAAACCTGTAAGCGATTGCTCGCGTCATTCGGGATTTTCATAGCTTTGTTCGGGCAGTTAAAATAACAGGAATTGCAGTTCATGCACTTCTCGATGTCTCTTTGCGCTTTACCATCCTCGATTCGCATCGCCCCGTAGACGCAAATCTCTACACATTTGCCGCAACCACTGCAATTCTCCGCATTTATCTCCGCCAAGTCGGTTCTGTGTATGGCCGCCTTTCCACGTTTGGTCAAACAACCCATTCCCACATTTTTGATTGCGCCGCCGAAACCTGCGATAATGTGCCCCTTCGCATGAGACACTACCACCATCGCATCCGCCTCGGCTATAGATTGAGCAACCTCAACTTCACCCAGATCACAGCCCTCAACCCTCCTACTTACGGGTCTTTTGGTGCCATCGTATCCAAGCAGGCCATCCGCGATGATTATCGGTGCACCCATTGATTCACCGGTAAAGCCGTTCGCTGCTGCCGTTTGGAGGTACTTCATAGCGGTCCATCTTGCGTGAGGGTAGAGGGTGGTAGTGTCGGTCACGAAAGGCTGCCCGCCAGCCGCTTTTACGAATTTAACGATTTCTCTCACGATTCCCGGCCTGATGTGGGTCACGTTCCCGAGTTCGCCCATATGTACTTTGATAGCTACCAAGTCGTCTTTGCTCACAACTTTTGTCAGCGGCAGTTTTTGGAGGAGGGCCTTGATGCCTTCGTAAACGGTCTTTTTGCCCCTCCGATAGTTGAAAAATAAAACTTCGGACACTTTTATCGCCTTATTCCAATTGATCACAAAGAACACTTAATATTATGGGAGTACTTGAAAGTCGGGGGAATGAATCGATGAACAGGGGCACTGATTTAGCTACTTGCCCGAAATGCGGCTTCGAGTTTAGCAAGTTTTATGTTCGCGTGGTATCGTGCAAAGGTTGTCCGATGTTTACTTCAAGTTGCTCGATTGGAAAAAAAGTGTCCGAGATGTGGGCACGAATTTTCGGTCACATAATCATTTTTTTGTTATCCCGCCTTACAAAGCGCCACCAAAGGTTGCATCTATCATCCGCTCGGTATCCTTTTTTAAGACATCTGGAAGACCGAAAATGCTAGTATCCATGAACCCCCGGATAATCAGCGATTCAGCCTCAGTCTCCGAGAAACCCCTTGCCATCAAATACTGAATCTGCTCTTCCGCTATCTTTCCTACAGCGGCCTCATGTGAAAGTTCGGTTCCCTTCACCTTCCCCACCAACTCCGGAATCGCGTGAATGAAGGCTTCATCAGAGAGCAAAAGACCCCTGCATTCAAGATGCGCCTTGCTGTCCTCATGCTCTCCAACCAAGAGTCCACGGGCATTTATCTGTGCGTTGTCCGAGGCTATCGCCCGCGTGATGATTTCCCCCCTGCTCCCTTTGCCTTGGAGGACCACTTTCGAGCCCACATCTAAATGGGAATTTTGGTTCCCGTGTAGGATTGTATTGAATCTGACTCTCGAGTTAGCTCCCTTGCAGTAAGCAACAGGGTACATTTGAAGGCTTTTCACCGGTTTCATACACATGTAATTACTCACGAATGTTGCATCATCGTCCACGAGGGCCGCGGTTCGAGGTCGAACATTGAAATTTTGGGCCCAGTTGTGAATCATGGTGAAAGTGAGCTTCGCGTTTTTCTTCACGTAAAATTCGGAAATGCCCACATGTAGACCGCTTTGAACGTTTGGGTGGACCGTGCAGCCAGTTATTATCTGAGCTTCCGAGTTGGGTTCTGCTATTATCAAGTTGTGAACGTTTTGGTTGAAATTGTCTTTCGAGATGAAAAGGCATGCTTGCAGGGGGATCGTGATTTTTTGGCCTTCCAACACTCGGATGAAATAGCCTTGGTCCCACTTTAGCTTGGCTAAAGCGGTGAATTTGTCGGTATCGGCGGCAACAATCTTCCACCAATACTCCTTGGCCCAGCGGTATTTTTTGAGGGCTTCTCCAGTGGTCATTATCTCAGCTTTTCCGCTGAAAGTTTTTCGAATTGTTTGAAGAATCGCAGAGTGATCTATTTGAAAATATGTGCCAGCTCTTTCCTTTTCCTCAGTGCTAATGCCGACGCTCAATGCCCTTTGGACGATATCCTCTGGGAGCGTCGAAATCGTACATGGGGGCCAAGGTGAGGTTTCTCTTTTGAAAGCTCCCAAATCTAAGTCGGGCCCAAAAGCCGCTGGCTTCTCGATTGCATTCAATGTAGTCTTTTTACCTTTGGGCATCGCTCACACCACTTGTAGCCTTTTTTCATGATTCGGTTGATAATATTGGTCGGCTTTCCAGAGCAGGCGATCGTTCCATAAAACATCACATGGGCTTTGTCCACCTTTAGGTAGCGCAGGATGTGGCCGAGGTGGGTTATCAACAGGCCAGATCGGTTCTTGAGGAATTCGTTGATTGCCTTGCCTATAACCTCTAGGTTCTCAACGTCTACTCCTGAGTCGGGCTCATCGAATATCGCAAAATCTGGTCGTTGGGCGAGCAACTGTAAAATCTCCGTCCGCTTGAGCTCGCCTCCGGAGAATCCCAAATTTAAATCTCTGCCGAAAAAATCCACGGGAATGTTTGTGGTGCCTGCCAGCTTTACTTCATCGAATTTTCTCCTGGTGAGGTGTCGCAAAACATCGCCCAGTTTGACACCTCTTATTTGCGGGGGGTTTTGGAAGGCCACCCCAATACCTAGCTTCACGCGCTCATCCGTTGGCATGGTTGTGATGTCAGTGCCATTGAACCGAATCTTGCCCGATAGAATGTGGCAGCTCGGGAAGCCCAAAATTGACGTTATCAGTGAGGTCTTCCCGGATCCGTTGGGGCCGAGCAAAACGTGGGTCTCCCCTTCGGGCACCTCTAGGTTAACTCCTCCGAGCACCCGTTTTCCCGCGATTTCTACGGTTAAATCCTCTATCCTTAGCGTCTTCAAGGTCGTAACCCCATTTTAACACTCTTCGGGATAACCTAAAAGTTTCTCACCAAGACACATTTATTAATCTTCACGATTTAAGGTGCAACGATGGACGACTTTACATTTGGATTGCTCTATAGCGTTGTCGCAGTGGTCCTCATAGGGGTCTTGTTATTCTTGTTAGGCCGAAAACTCGATCGACGGCTTTACCTACGACCAGTGATTTATGGCTTTTTATTCGGGGCGGGCGTCAGCTTACTTTTTGGAGGGGGGGTCTTCGCCTTTTTGATAGGTGGCGCGGTTACCGGATACTTGCTCGCTCGAGAAGTCAGAGGCTGGTGGAGTCAATTTCGAGCTGGGGGGTTGAACGGTACTTTAATTGTTTGCAGCCCTATCCTCGCGAACATGTTGCTCCTCTTCACACAAGGCGTCTCTGATATCGTAGTTCCTCAGGCTAGTCATGAAGAGGTATTATTCCTGCTATATGGGGACATGTTTCTCTATGCTTTTATGTTGGTGGCCATTGTCGGCATTGGCGCCGTGCTGGGGGGCCTGCTGCGCAAACTCTTAAAACCTGCTGTACAGGAACCCCAACAGTAGCGAGTTTTTCTCTTTATAAAGAACTCCACCCAAAGCCTCGGCGGGTGAATGTGGGTACCGCCAAAAGAAATTGAATACACCAATTAGACGCGGCTGAAAGAGGATACTTAGTTTGAATGTTTGTTGGCGGTGGGTTCTTTTGTATTGATAAAAAATCTCGGCATTACACTCGCTGCTTTTAGAAACACAAATCATTTATCCCGAAAAATCAGACGAATTCACGGTAGCGGGGTAGCTACCTGCAGCGGGGTAGAGCAGCAGTAGGAAAACTACTCTGCCCCTACGGCAGCATGGAGTGCCCGCCGGTCGTGGAAAACCACGGGCGAAGCTCATAAGGCGTCAAGCCGTGAGTTTGGCGCTCCTGCGAGACCCGGAGGTCAGTGGTTCAAGAGAGAGTGGCGTAAAACCTCTCTCGGAATTTCCACTCCCCGCTACCTTATCTGGTTTGATTGCCTAAGGAAGTCAATAAGGGGTTGATTATGTCTATTATCGGGTTGGTCGCGCTGACTCTGCTCTTGGGCCCATTTGGCTCTATCCCGTTCGCGTTTGCCCAAGGAATGTCGACTTTTGACACCGCAATCGCTGTTAGTATCATCCACGCGACTCTCGTGCCAGTATGGTTTGGGTTTTTCGAATTTATTGGATATAGCATGCGTTACAAAAATCGTATTATCTCCCATGTTATGGGGTACGCGGCGACTAAATCTAAAAGGTTCAGGGTAGACATTGACGGTTACATACGAAAATTTGAGCGCCGAACGGGACAGTTCGGTTTTGCTCTCGGTGTGGTTGGATTCACATTTTTGGTTGGCGTCTCTTGGGCGGCCCTCTGTGCTTACATACTAAACATAAAGAAGAAGACGATCCTCGCGTCCATCGCTGTCGGTGCGGTGATTTCTAGCATTTTCTGGACTTTCGCATTTGCTGGAATTGTGGGGGTCCTGCCCAATCCATTGGTACTTTACCTGATATTGATTGCCGCGACATTCGCCTTTCTCATATACAAGAAGGTTCGCGAGCGCAAGCTATTACGGAAAATATTTCGTCCACTCCTAAGAAGTCGCTGACTATCCTGTGCTAGCCTCACTTAAGATAGCCTGTAACAATATTGCTCGCTTTCAATTGCCGCATAGGTACACCGTGGTTATCCTTTAGGATGCCACGTTTTTCATTTGATTAGCCCAATTTTGTTAAGGTACTCAGCTGCTAGCACCGCACCCTTCGCTGCACCGAGCTCGGTGTTGTGTGAGAGCACGGTGTACTGGAAGCCATTGTCAAAAGCGTTCGCTTCCACTCCGCCGATGATTGCGATCATGCCACCTTCCATGGCTGCATCGAACCTCGGCTGGGGCCTGTCGATCTCATCCATGACTATTATCGGCTGCTTGGGTGCTGTAGGTAATGCTAGTTTCTGCGGTTCGCCCCGATAACTTTTCCAAACTTCTTTTAGCGCATCAATACTGCATCCTTTCGTGGTCTCAATGAAAACGGACTCCGTGTGGCCGTCGAGGACCGGGACGCGATTACATTTGCATGCAATCTTGAATCCCGCGGACCTGATTTTACCCGCGCTGAATTCTCCGAGGAGCTTCAATGTTTCTTTTCTGACTTTTTCTTCTTCCATGTGAATGTACGGAATGACGTTACCCTCGAAGACACCTTGGGAAAATTCCTCCAGCTCAGCCGGAAGGTCGGACCCCTGTACCTTTCGCTGTTCGGCCCAGCTTCTGACCGCACCATACCCCGCTCCAGACACAGACTGCATCGAAGCCATCGTCACGTGCTCAAGTCCGAACTCATCGTGCACAGGTTTCAGCGACATCACTAGGCCAATAGTCGTGCAGTTAGGCTGAGGCACGACAAATCCCTTCCAACCCCTGCCCTTTTGTTGCACATCTATGATGCCCGCATGTAACTCGTTCACACCTGGCAGGTATACGAAGCTGTCGTCGAAATAACGGTATGCGGAAGCCGTGCTGACCACTGGCTTTTCCCCTGCGATTTTTCCCTCGACCTCTAGTGCTGTTTCCGAGGGTAATGCTGAAAAGAACAAGCTGTTTTCTTCAGGGTGCACGTTGCTAAGATTCCGTACTGTCATGCCTAGAATTTTTTCGCTAGGCATCCCCTTACAAAACCATCTTGAATTTTCCTTTCCATAGTTTAGTGCGTCCGCATAAGTCTTGTCAGCGGACCTTTCCGAAGCATACAATGCCGTGAGCTCGAACCACGGGTGCCTCTGTAGGTTGATTATAAATTTTTGCCCAACCTCGCCCGTTGCGCCCAAGACAGCAACTGGAATTTTCGCCATTCAGTCGCCCCGCTATATTATACTTTCAAGATTATTTAATTTGGCAAGGTGAAAAGATTTTGGTGTCTAGATGCCCCGCCGTAAGTATGGACACATGGTCGGGCCGCTTCCAGCCCCACCTAAACTCGAGAAGTGTAGATTCTGTAGGCGTGGGTTACCTTGCCCTTTCCATAAGCAAAGAAAACCATCTTCTTTGAGAAAAAAATAGCGATTACAATCTTGATTAATTTTTAGGTTGGCAATTTGCTAATTTTTGTTAGGAACTCTTCTTGTTGTGCCCACAGTTTACGCTTTAGAGCCCTGAAATCTTTCTTGATATTTTCCGAATCATCGAAAGTACGCAATGAGACTTCCTTAATATTTTCCTGATCAGCGTTTCTGACATCTATTACTTTATCTTTTTGACCAATGAACTCCATGAAATTGTAATTTTTGGCGTCGTAGGCAACATTTACTATTGGGGTCCCGCTTCCGAACGCCAGTACTGTGGAATGCATCATCATTCCAATGACCAAATCCATTTTGCCGTAAATGAATTTCATTTTGTACGGGTTGGGGGATGTATCCACCACTTTGAGCGGCAATTTTTTCTTCCTCATTATCTCAACAACGTGGTGCTCATCGGGGTGGTGTGCTAAATATACGATTTCTGCGTTTAGATGCTTAATTAAAAATTCGCAAGCTTTGGTGTACTCGGCAATTGTCGTGTACAAATATTTAGGGTATAGCGCCCAGTAGTGGCAAGCCACGTTTATGCCTATCTTTATTTTACTATCATCTAGGACAACTTGGCTAGTCTCTTCAGAATCGAGAAAAATTGCGGGATCACCAGTTACGTGCACGTCGCTTACTCCTAAATCTCTCAAAAATTTACCGGTGTATTCGTCCCGAACGGAGGTGAGCTTGGCGCATGCGTTCAATAATCGAACGCTTTCTATTTGTTCCTGAGTTAGTTCCTTGTCTCCGAGATTTCTGATGTAGCCTATCCCATAGAGCACAATCGGTATTTCTATCGATTTGATAACTTGAGCATCCATCGGGAGAAAAAATTTGGAGTATAATCCTCCTCCCCCGATCACGCAAATATCATGCCGGTTGATGGTCTCGACAAACTCGGTGGGTTGCGGTTTTTCTAGTTCTTTGACCTCGCCCGGAGTGTAGGTAAATGGTTTCAAACGGGAGCGTAGCATGTCTCTAATCGAGCACGCTATGGCGATTTCACCTATGTTATAAAAATCCTCTTCTCTCCTACAAAAATGAATTACACTAGACAAGGTATTCCCATTTTCACTAAATGAGTTCATTGGACTATAAACCTAAGACATCCTGCATGTCTTGCACAACGCCCGGCTTGCCTTTTGCCACGACGTAGCGGATTGCTTTCATCGCCCCGGCAGCAAAGGTCTCACGACTCTGTGCACGATGGATGATCTCGACCCGCTCCTCCGGTGTGGAAAATATCACCGTGTGTTCACCGACAATTTCGCCTTCTCTAATCGATTTAATTTTGATTTTATCTTCGCTCCAGTTGAATTCCCTCGCGATGATATGCGCAATCCTCCGCGCGGTTCCGCTGGGAGCGTCGCGCTTGTGCACGTGATGCGCTTCAACAATCTCTACTCCGTAATCGCTGCCCAACATCCTTGCAGTTTCCTTTGCCGATTTGAAAAATACATTCACGCCGATCGACATGTTTGGTGAGACGATTGCCCGGATTTTTCCCTTTTTCACGGCTTCCTCCATTTCAACCCGCTGTTTGGCTGTGAACCCGGTAGTACCCACAACCACAGAAACGCCCGTTTGGGATGCAGTTTTGACGTTCTGAACTGTGGCATCTGCTGTGGTGAAGTCCACTAAGACATCTGGGTTTAATCTCTTCAGCGTCTCAGCCAGTTTGTCTGCGCCAACGATCTTTACGCCGAGTTCGCCCACACCGGCGAGTTTCCCGGCGTCCTCTCCTGCGCTTGGGGTACCATGGGCATCGATGGCCGCAACTAACTCCATGTCCGCTTGTTTCGCGACTTGGTGAACGATTAGCCTGCCCATTCGCCCGCAAGCACCGCAGACGGCAACTCGAATCATTTCATCAATCCCATGTCGACTAGAACCTTGCGCAATTTTTTCCGGTTCTCCGGCTCGAGCTCGACTAATGGGAGCCTGAGCCCTCCAGCGGCCATCCCTATCAAGTTCATGGCCATCTTGACGGGCCCTGGGTTGGTCTCGATGAACAACGCCTTGAACAGCGGTGCTAATTCGTCGTTAATCCGTTTTGCTGTCTCAATATCACCGGACCGAAAAGAGTCTACAATCTTAACCACCTTATCAGGCACGAGGTTTGATGCAACCGAGATGACGCCGACTCCTCCCCGTTTCATAATTTCGAGAGTCAGTGAATCATCGCCAGAGATCACAATGAAATTTTCGCCGCGAGTCAGCCCAATTATCCGCACGATTTGCTCTAGGTCTCCGCTTGCCTCCTTTACTCCCACGATGTTATTCAGCTTGGCCAGTTTCGCCATTGTCGCAGGCTGCATGTTGACGCCCGTGCGCGAAGGGATGTTGTAAATCACTTGGGGTAAGTCGACCTCCTCTGCGAGCCGCTTGTAGTGCTGGTAAAGGCCGGCTTGCGTTGGCTTGTTATAATAGGGCACCACGAGTAGCGCTCCGTCCGCGCCCACTTCCTTTGCGTGTTTCGTAAGCATGATTGCCTCCCATGTGCTGTTGCTCCCAGTGCCAGCCAGCACGGGCACTTTTCCCTTCGCCGCATCGACAACGATTTCGACAACGTGGTTGTGTTCTTCATAGGAAAGCGTTGCGCATTCGCCTGTTGTCCCAACCGGCACTAGCCCATGGATGCCACTTTTGATTTGAAATTTCACATTTTCGCGAAGCCCTTCCTCGTCGATTTTTCCATTGTTGTCGAAGGGCGTGACCATCGCAGTCAGGGCGCCTTCGAACATCATTTAACCTCCTTCATAGACTGCCTGAGCAGCTTCAGGGCTTTCTTCCGGTCGTCCCAGTTGACGAAGAAGCTAATCGACGCCCGGCTCGAGAAGATTTCAATGACATTTATCCGAGCTCGCGCGAGAGGTTCCGACAATTTGGTTATAGCACCCGGCGTGTAGATGAAGCGTTCACTTTCCGCTATGAGCAATGCGATATTGTTCTCGCTCGTCACTGATTTCATCTTTCTGTTTAGAATTATGCTTTTGTGCAGCAGCTCAAGTGCTCGGCTGGAATCTTTCTCCATAACGTAGATCGAGAAAGACCTTGGGCCGATCGAGATGCCGAAGATGTTTATGCCCGCTCTAGTTAGGGGGGTTGCGGACTTTACAAGTATCCCTGGCGTGGTCTGCATTTCTTCGCCAACTATCGTCAGCATCGCAAGCGGTTTTTCATACGCTCGAACACCCACAAATTCGGCCTCCTTTGGTCCCACGATAGTTGTACCTCGAGCAGATAAATTACCGTAGCGGAAGTGTATAACCTTGGCGTTTATGTGGGGATTTTTATAACTCATCGCTCGGGGATGCATTACCTGCGCCCCAAAGCGCGCTAGGTCAAACATTTCTTCTACTGAGATGCGCTTTATTAACTGTGCCTTCTTGATTTTGTTGGGATCAGCGGTCATAACCCCCTCGGCATCGGTGACTATAATCACCCCATTCGCGTCTAAGCATTCTCCCGTGAGGAAACCCGTTATATCGCTTCCCCCGCGTCCAATCGTTGTTATATTGCCGTGCTTATCCTTGCCCAAAAAACCGCACATTACAGGGATTACACGCTTTTTCAATAAAGGCAAAATGAACTTTTGTACTCGCATCCTCGTTTCGGCCAAATTTACGTTAGCCGAGCCGAAGTTGCTGTCAGTCACCACCGGCCACCCACGCTGTTTGGGGTCAATATATTTTGCATCTGCCCCAAGGCTACGCAACGCTGCAGCGAATACTCGAGCACTCGTCTGCTCCCCCATTGCCATGATATCATCGAGTTCTCTGGCGTCCACTCTGCCATCAGTGCTCTCTTTAGCAGCTTTAATTAGTTCATCAGTTGCGTGTCCCATTGCGGACACAACCACTGCCACTTCGGTACCCTTCTTGTACTCTCGATAGACGGCTTTTGCTCCTAAGCGTATGCGTTCGCCATTCACTATGCTGGTTCCTCCAAACTTGACTACAATTCGACTCACTTTAGCCACCCGGGGATTTGGTCGAGGCGAGTCAGGTCTTCATAAATTTCCCGCTTCCGGATGATCTCGGCCTTGCCACGGTTGACCAAAACCATCGCCGGGCGGGGCTGAGCGGTATGCTGATTCGATACTGCTAAGCCGTAAGCCCCAACATCGAAAATCACAGCTAGATCTCCGGGTTCGGTAGCAGGCAACCTGCGCTCTTTGCCTAAGAAATCGCCAGACTCACAGAGGGGGCCAGCGATATTGAAGAGTTTCTCATTTTTTTCTCGCATTTTGTTTGCGAGTTCAATATGGTGGTAGGCGCCGTAGAGGGCAGGCCTAATCAGCGCGTTCATCCCTGCGTCGACCGCCACCCACGTCGGCATTCTCGGTCGTTCCTTGGTGTAGCCGACACGCGCCAGCAGCACACTTGCGTCGGCGATTATGTACCGTCCTGGTTCAAGGATAAGTGTAGGTTTTGTGAGATTCTTTTCTTCGACGACTCGTTTGACCACAGACACTATGCGCTCTGCCACTTGCTCGGGTTTGAGTTCTGGATCATCAGGTTTGTAGGGTACGCCGATACCGCCTCCGAAATCGACGAATTGGAGGTGAATGTTAAACCTTTTTTTAATCTCGACTACTAGAGTCATGAGTTTCTCGGCCTCTTCCTCAAAGGGCCTGGCGTCGAGAATTTGAGAGCCGATATGAGCGTGGATGGCGACAACCTCAACATTCTTCATCTTTGATGCGAGCTTGTACGCTTCAAGCGCCTGCCCACTCGCGACATCGAACCCAAATTTGCTCTCTCGGAGCCCCGTGGCTATGTAGGGGTGAGTCGGTGCCTTCACATCGGGGTTCACCCTAACTCCTATCCGTGCTTTTTTTCCAATCCTTGAGGCAATACTTTCAACCACATTAAGTTCTTGAAAACTGTCGACGTTTATCAGAACATTGTTGGTTATCGCGTACTCGAGTTCGGAGGGTGATTTGTGGTTGCCGTTGAAGATTGCTCTCTCACCAGAAACGCCAACATTCAGGGCATTTCGGAGTTCATTGCCGGAGCTAACCTCCGCACCCGCATTCTCGCTCTGCAGGATTTTGCAAACCGCCAAGTTGAAGTTAGCCTTGAGAGCGTAGCAGACAAATACGCTTGGCCATCGCTCAGCAAAGGCGTGGTAGAAGCGCCTGTAGTTCTCGCGCACTCGTTGCTCATCGACCACGTATAAAGGGGTTCCAAATCGCTCGGCGAGTTCGACCGCATCGGCGCCCCCGATCACAAGATGTCCTTGAGGGTTGGTGCTGAAATGTGACTTTAACATTAGCATTTACTCTCGACCTCGCGAAGGGTTCCCTGAAGATTTTTTGTCCCATGTTTGTTTTAGCAAACTCTCACTTCATAGGTTTACTAAAATGGTATCTATTTAAATAATTGCGGCAGCGCAATATGGCAAGCTAACTAAGTTTTTATATCCAGCAGCGCTTCTTCCTTCAGAGGTGCACCTGTGATAAATCCTAAAATGCGTGTTGGAAAAAAGGACGTATCAGTAGTTTTACCGAAACGAAGGCGGGAAGCACACAAAGGTGACTATGGGCGGTTGCTCGTCGTCGGAGGGAGTTCGCGTTACGTTGGAGCTCCAGCGCTCGTTGGCCTAGCCGCATTACGTTCCGGTGCTGACCTCGCGATTATTGCTGCGCCTGAAAAAGCAGCTTGGACGATAAACTCATTCTCGCCAGACCTTATCACTATCAAACTCCCCTGCCGCGACCTCGAGCCCACCGCACTTTCTGAATTGCGGAACGAATTTAAACTCTCAACGGCCGTAGTTGTGGGACCGGGGTTGGGCACGCTTGCGAAGACGCGTGACGCCGTAATTGAATTCGTACGCACGCTCAAGGAAATGTACCCGAATCTGCCCGCTCTTTTCGATGCGGATGGGTTAAAAGCGCTAGCATCAGAGCGGGATTTACTTCAGGGGATGCATTGGGTTCTGACCCCCCATGCGCGTGAGTTCGAATTACTAACGGGCGTGGATCTTCCAGCTGGCATCAACGGACGGGCTCAGCAGGTCAAGGCCGCTGCAAAGGAGCTCGGCTGCACGGTGCTGTTGAAAGCGTGGGTAGACATCATCGCATCACCTGCTGGGGGAGTGAAACTCAATTACACGGGCAACCCCGGAATGACAGTGGGAGGTACAGGTGATGTACTCTCGGGGATTGTGGGCACCTTCTTGGCGCAAGGGGCAGAACCTTTCAAGGCTGCGGTCGCTGGAGCTTGGGTATGCGGGCGGGCGGGAGATCTCTGCCTTCGGGAAAAGGGTAATGAATTCTTGGCATCGGAGTTGCTTGAGAAGTTACCCGAAGTTTTCAAGGAGGTCAGAGGAAGGAGACGATACTGTGGTGAAGTTTGAGGTTGCTGAGCGACGCCTGTTTAACGTGAAGATATGTATGCGGTGCAACGCCCGCAATCCTTGGAAGGCGACTAAATGCAGGAAGTGCGGCTACGGCGGGCTGAGGTCGAAATCGAGGGAGCCACGAGGATGAAGGTAGAGGAGCGATTAAAGCGGGTCATAGCTCGAGAGGGCGCGGCTCACTTAACGCTTATAGACCCAGCAAAACAGGCGCCAAGAGTCGCTGCGCAAATAGCGTCCGATGTTGCGTCTGCGGGAAGTGATGGTATCATGGTTGGTGGCTCTACTCGCGCGGGTGGCAGTCTCCTCGACCGGACTGTGGTGGAGATAAAAAAAGCCATAAAACTTCCTGTTATCCTTTTTCCTGCAAGTGAGGCAGGAGTAAGCCGGCATGCGGATGCAATCTTTTTCATGAGCATGCTCAACTCTCGTGACCCCTATTTTATTACTGGTGCACAAAAGCGCGGGGCGCCGCTCGTCAAGCAATTCAAGTTGGAAACCTTGCCTATGGCATATTTATTGGTCGAACCTGGTCAGGCGGTCGGGCGGGTCGGGAAGGCAGACCTACTCCCTCGCGCCAAACCTGAGCTGGCCGCGGCATACGCGCTCACGGCGCAATATCTGGGAATGAGGTTCGTCTACCTCGAGGCTGGTTCAGGGGCACCTATACCAGTGCCGACAAACATGGTGCGAGCGGTGCGGAAGGCAACGCAGGCGACGCTCATCGTGGGGGGCGGGATAAAAACACCAAGAGCGGCTGTCGAGCGCGTGAAAGCCGGTGCGGATGTTATTGTAACTGGGACCATCGTTGAGCGCGCAAAAGATAGTGTAGCAAAAATTCGCGAAATAGTGAAAGCAATTAAACTAGGCCGCGGTGCTTAGCGCAGGAAATGCAAGCGTAACCTTTGAAGCTTGGAGTAAAAACGCGCCTCCGATCGATACCGGGAATTCTGGGGTCAACCCTGAAACCCTTCCTCACTGATACGGCTTTTATTCTAGGCACCATTCGCCCGCAATAGACACAAGAGACTGGCTGACTTCGTCCTCCCGCACGATAGCGGCCCCATTTCTTACCCATTTTCTCAACCATGCATTATTCAGAATTGCAAGCTATAACCATTTTGGGTGATTAAAAGTTCGCGCCGGCTGTTCAATCTTTCTCTCGACCTTGCCATTTCGGGCTTGCGGACCGCTCGATGAATGAAATTTACTCAGGCGTTCCCTAGCTCCTACAGACCCTTACGCGAAAGTGTTAAATTATAGTAAAAAAATCCTTATAGAGTCGGAGTGAAATTTCCATGAATGGCATGATAGAGATAAGATTTCATGGTCGCGGTGGGCAAGGAGCAGTGACCGCGGCTAGGTTGCTTGCCGAGGCGGCTTTTGCGGAAGGTAAATATAGCCAAGCTCTTCCATTTTTCGGCGCTGAAAGAAGAGGGGCACCCGTGCTCGCGTTCACGCGAATCGATAGCAGGCCAATTCGCATCCGCACGCAAATTTACGAACCTGACTACGTGGTGGTACTAGACCCTTCACTGCTAGAAGTTGTGAACGTCGCTTCTGGCATAAAGCGTGATGGACTAATAGTGCTCAATTCTAAAAAAAATGCGCAATTTTCCAATGCTAAAAGCGCTTTTGTCGATGCCACTTCAATAGCGAAGGAGATGCTAGGAGTGCCGATAACAAACACGGCCATGCTGGGAGCTTTTGCGAAGGCGACGAAGCTCGTGTCGTTGGACTCGCTCATAAATGTGATCAAAGGGCGCTTTTTCGGCAAACTTGCGGACAAAAACATTGCCGCGATAAAAGCAGCGTATGAACAAACAAAGGTGATAACATGAAATTGCCCCCTAGCACGATTATCCTTAAACCGGGGAATAGTGAGCAAAATGAAACTGGCAGTTGGCGGAGCCTCAAGCCAGTGGTCGATTCTAAAAAATGCAATGGATGCGGGCTGTGCTGGCTTTATTGTCCTGAACCAGCAATCACCAAGGGCAAACCTGTCGTTATTGACTACCGATATTGTAAAGGCTGTGGTATCTGTGCCAATGACTGTCCGGTCAAAGCGATAGTGATGGTTGAGGAGGGACAAAAATGAAGCAACTGGTCACTGGCGACGAAGCCGCTGCTATCGCTGCAAAGCTTGCGCGCGTCAAAGTCATCTCAGCTTACCCAATAACCCCGCAGACGATTATCGTAGAGAGACTTGCCGAATTCGTGGCTAATGGTGAGCTGGACGCAGAATACATTAAAGTGGAGTCAGAACACAGTGCACTAAGTGCTTGCTTAGGTTCTGCGGCTGTAGGGGCGAGGACATTCACTGCGACTTCCTCTCAGGGACTAATGCTCATGAGCGAGATATTGTTCGTCGCTTCCGGTATGCGGCTACCCATTGTCATGGCGAACGCAAATCGCTCGCTCTCAGCACCTCTCAGCATTTGGTGCGACCAACAAGACTCAGTAGCTGTACGCGATTGCGGTTGGATACAGCTTTATTGCGAGAATAATCAGGAGGTTCTCGACTCGACGATTCAGGCATTTCGCATCGCTGAAGAGTCCTTGCTTCCAGTAATGGTCTGTTTCGATGGATATATTCTCTCACACACGGCCGAGCCAGTGGAGATTCCTGAACAGGCTGAAGTCGATAAATTCCTTCCCACTTACAAGTATCCTTATCTCCTCGATCCAGAGAAGCCCATCACGATGGGTGCAGTTGGGGTACCAGAGTACTATGAGGAATTCAGATATATGTTGCAAGAAGCTGTACTCAAATCGAAGGAAAAAATAATTGAAGTTGGACAAGCATTCGGCAGACAATTCGGAAGGAAAAGTGACCTCATAGAGTGTTATCGAAGTGATGATGCCGACGTGATTTTGCTCACAATGGGTTCGTTGAGCGGCAGCATTAAAGAGATGATTGATGAGTATCGCGGTCACGGTGAGCGAGTTGGACTCGTGAAGGTGCGAGCATTCAGACCTTTCCCAGCGAAAGAGTTAGTGGACTCGCTTGGCCATGCCAAAGCCGTGGCTGTACTCGAAAAAGATTTCTCACCTGGTTCAACTGGGGCACTTTTTTCCGACCTTTCTGGGGCGTTTGTAAATTCTAGAGAGTCTCCGCTTCTGTTGAATTTCATCTGTGGTCTTGGGGGACGTGATGTTTCATCACTTCAAATTAGGGAAGCGACCAAAGCAGCGATGGAAGCAGCGAAAACCGGTGAAGTCAAAAAAACTGTTCGCTGGCTAGGGTTGAGAGAAACTATGGTGGGGTTAAAACCATGAGCCAAATACCTGAAGAAGAATTACTTGCGCCTGGACACCGTGCATGCCCAGGATGTGGCAGCATACTTGCGATACGGTACGCACTAAAAGCTCTTGGTAAAAACACCATTGTTTGTGCCCCAACTGGTTGCATGGAGGTTGTGACCACTCCCTATCCAGAAACTGCTTGGCGGGTACCTTGGATACATGTTGCTTTTGAGAACGCCGCTGCAGTCGCTTCTGGAGTTGAGGCTGGTTTGAAAAGCTTGGGTAAACGTGGTATCAAGGTCGTGGCGATAGGCGGCGATGGAGGCACGGTAGACATCGGGCTTCAAGCTCTTTCTGGGATGGTCGAGCGCAACCACAACGTGCTCTACATTTGTACTGACAACGAGGCTTACATGAACACGGGTATCCAGCGAAGTGGGGCAACACCCTACAGCGCTTGGACAACTACAACACCTATAGGTAAGGTGAAGCGAGGCGAGGATCTCCCGAAAAAAGATATGCCCGCAATAATCGCGGCTCATCGTGCTCCTTACGTTGCGACTGCTTCAGTTGGCTACCCACTCGATTACATCAAAAAAGTGAAGAAAGCGGCCTCGATTGAAGGGCCAACCTATATTCACGTCCATTGCCCATGTGGTCCGGGGTGGAGGATTGATTCCAGCAAGACGATCGAGATCGCCAAGCTTGCGGTGTTGACAGGAATGTGGAATCTCTATGAAATTGAGAGTGGTGTGTTTAAGCTCACTTTTAAGCCACCCAAGCGAAGGCCGGTTGCAGATTACCTGAAGATGCAGGGGAGATTTAGGCACCTCACTGATGAGGAAATCGCGGGAATCCAGCGGACGGTAGATGAAGAGTGGAAGAGGCTGGGCATCAGTTAGGCGAGTTTTTAAAACTGAGGCCTGATGTGTTTAAAATTGGGTGGGGATTTGCGCGCCCGTGCTGAAATAGCAGTTACTGGCCTAGTGCAGGGTGTAGGATTTAGACCGTTCATCTATCGACTTGCTACTCATCACGGGCTCACCGGCTTTGCCCGAAACATGGGAGACGCGGGAGTGCAGGTGGTAGTCGAGGGTGATAAAAGAGCAATCGAAAAATTTGTCAACTCGCTGTGTCCCGAGAAACCCCCGCTCGCGCGAATCGATGACATCCGAGTTGCGTGGAAGAATCCAACCAACGAATTCGCTATTTTTAGGGTAGTGCCGAGTGAAACGACCGGCTTGGGGCTTCCTTCAGTGGTGCCACCCGACCTCGCGCTCTGCGACGATTGTCTGCACGAGATGCTCGACCCAAGCGACCGGCGCTATAATTATCCATTCATCACCTGCGTCAACTGTGGCCCTCGCTTCACCATCATCGAGAGGCTACCCTACGACCGCCCTAGAACTTCAATGAATGTTTTTCCGCTCTGCACCGATTGCCTTCGTGAGTATCAAGACCCACCCGACCGACGATACCATGCAGAACCAACGTGTTGTTCTATCTGCGGCCCCCGGATGAAGCTCTACGATGCAGAAGGTAATCCCATTGATGTGTCCGAACCGCTGCGTGAGGTAGCGCGTCTGCTCGATGGGGGCAGCGTGGTCGCCATCAAGGGAGTAGGGGGAATTCACATAGCATCGAAAACGACCGAGGATGGGGTACTCACACGCATGCGGAGGGCATTCAACCGCTTTCAGCAACCATTTGCGGTAATGTCCAGAGATATTAGGACAATCCGAACTTTTGCAGAGGTCGGTAAAGCCGAAGTTGAGTTGCTGACATCCTTTCGGCGGCCGATAGTTGTGCTCCAACGCTCTAACGACTACATGCTTTCAGAGTTCGTGGCACCCGGCCTGGACTCGGTAGGCGTGATGCTTCCTTACTCGGGAATTCATCACCTCATTCTTAGCTACGGTAAGGACCCGGCCTACGTCATGACGAGCGCAAATGTCGCTGGGTTACCGATGATAATAGATAATACCGAAGCCTTCAGGAAGCTGCGCGGGGGCGTCGATTACTTCCTACTTCATGATCGGCTAATCGTCAACCGATGTGATGACTCGGTGATCAAGGAGGTTGATGGAAAGCCAGCATTTTTGAGGCGTTCGCGAGGTTATGTGCCGGAGCCCGTGAAGCTCGCTTTCACGAGTGATAAAAAAGTTCTCGCGGTGGGGGCGGAGCTCAATGTGACTTGCTCGGTTCTGACGGGCGACCGGTGCTTCCCCAGTCAACATATAGGCGACACCACAAAAGTGGAAACCCTCAAATACATGCAATCAGCTGTTGAGAGGCTTATGCGACTGTTAAACTTGGACTCAGTTGACATAGTTGTCCACGATTTACACCCCAACTATGCAACGACAAGGATTGCACCGCGGATGGCAAAGAAGCTCGGAGCAAGAACCCTTTCTGCCCAACATCATCACGCTCACCTTGTAACCCTGATGGCAGAATGTGGTCTAAGCGAGTTCGTCGGCATCGCCGCTGATGGTGTTGGATATGGTCCAGATGGCACGATATGGGGTGGCGAAGTCATGTTGGCCGATTTGAGTTCGTTCAAACGTGTGGGCGGGCTAATGAGCCAGCGTATGCCTGGGGGTGACTTGGCGGCGATATTTCCAGCACGCATGGTTGCAGGCATCCTCTGGCAGCAGCTCGGGCGTGAGGAGCTTGAGCGGGTTCTGGACGAGTTTTGCGCGAGTAGCTTCAGACGCGGGAAGCGAGAAGTAGATATCGTCATTCGCCAACTCGAGCGCGATTTGAACGTGTTCCAAACGAGCAGTTGCGGCAGGGTGCTCGATGCCATCGCCTGCCTGCTCGGAATTTGCGACGAACGGACATACGAGGGCGAGCCAGCGATCAAGCTCGAGGCGGCCGCGAACAAGGGGGACTCAGAGGAGGTGAGGCTAGAACCCGTGATCGAAAAGGTCGACGGGATGATGGTCGTCAACACATCTCGGTTGCTTGTGGACATACTCGATGCCCTTCGAGCACGAGTTTCCCGCAGACACATCGCGGCTGCGGCCCAACGAGTTATCGCTCGGGGGTTAGCGTCAGTCGCTATCGACGCAGCTTCCTCTAAGGGGATTGAAGTCGTTGGAGGGTCAGGTGGAGTTTTCTATAACAGAGCGATTACCGCAGCGGTGCGCAAGGAAGTCGAGAAAGCTGGGTTGAGATTTGTTCAACACGAGCTTCTGCCCCCGGGTGATGGTGGCATCTCTGTCGGGCAGGCAATCATCGCAGTACAGCGGCCATAAAAGTTCATACACTTATGGCCCAGAGAACCACTAAAATTGAATTGTAAGCGTTGTGAGTTATAATCGCTCCAGCCAGTCCACTTACCAGATAGCAGGTCCCGAGCAGGAGCCCTGCCCCGAGCAAAGGTATCGCGAACGCGGGATAAGTACCAGGATTTGAGAGGTGAAACGCGGCGAAGATGAGGGCCGAGACCATCACCCCGATCCATTTCGAGCGAGTCCGCCGTGCCACTTCCTCGAGTAGAATCCCCCTGAATATCCACTCCTCAAAAATCGGCAGCAAGTTGACCATCACGAGCAACAGCAACGGATACTGTTCTTGGAGCGCCGTGAAGGGGTACTCATCCCTCGAGTACAGCTCCACCCCAGCTCCATAAAGGAGATTCCCCACTATGGTCGCCACGACGAGCGCCGCAGCGGTAAATGCAAGTGCAATTGAGATAAGCCTAATCGACTCCCGCCTTCGCATTCGGCGCGCGATGGGTAGCCAATAGCGTGGACGTATTCGTTCGAGGTAGGAGGGCCTCAACACAACGAGCTTACCGACTACGAGGCCAAGCACGACACCGGCCAGGAGGATTCTAGCGAGGTCGAGCCAGAGCAACCAGATCACGGAACATATTTTTTAGAGAGCTTCTCGTAGCGCCGATCTAGGGCTGTACTCACCTTTATCGTCCAAGTGGGCTTGTTTTCCCGCTGTCGGCGCTCGACCTTTCCCTCCTCAGCCAGTCTAAAGAGATCGACCCGTAGGTGGGCGATGTCGATCCCAGTTTGCTGAGAGAGCTCTTCGATGGTGAGCGCGACTCCGGCCTCTCTTAACGCCGTGAGAATTTCATCCTTTCGCAAGTTTTCACCTCTCCTTCAACTTTTCGAGTACTCCAAGGATAGATTTAATACGATCGAGCAGTTCTAAGGTCTTGACGTGGTCAGTTTCCTTTTCGAGCTGAGTAGCGAGCGTATTTAGCTTGGCACGTAGGATTCCTTCAACTTTCTCGGTGGGGGCAGCCTCGGGCTTAGCTTCAGCTTTTGCGGCTTCGGTTCTCTCGCCACAGACTGGGCAGATAACTTTCCCCTTAAACTCGAAGAGGGGCCCCTTGCAGGTGCCGCAGTGCACCGAAAGCATTTTCCCCCCGCCGAGGAGCATTTCCGTCATTTTAGCTATCCTTTCGTCTTGCATCTGACCCCAAACTCTTTATGGGCTCCCTCCTTAAAATTAAGTGGATTGGATATGCGAACGGGTGATAATCGTGTCCTCAGAGGTCAAGCTAAGGCAGGTGGCGGAAATTATGGCGCGCGTGGCAGAGGACACTTCAGTCCCCCGTAACATTCGAAGAGCTGCAAACGAAGCTAAGAATGCCCTGTTGAAAAAGGAGGGCGATTCAGTGCTCAAGGCTTCTTCTGCGACGATGATACTTGACGAGATAAGTAATGACCCGAATATGCCCATCCACACCCGAACGACGATATGGAGTGCTCTCAGCGTTTTGGAAACAATCCGTGAGTGAGGTAAGCCACTCTTGCAGCACTCTCGACAGCCTCTGCCACGAGAAATGCCTCGTGTGGCATATGCTTGGTGGTTATCAGCCCGTGCTTTTTCACGATGAGTTTTTGTGCGGTGTCGGAAACCGTTATAGCCTCAGGGGTTTCTTAACTTTTGGTTAAAATCTAGGTGGTCACATGGAATTGGACCTGAAATCTTTCGTCCAGACCCTCAGGGAAAGGGATACAAAAAAGGCTAAGGAATGGCTCGAGCAAATCAAGAGCAGAGTTGACTTCAACGATGAGTTCGGGCGAGGCTATTTGCTGGCGCTGCGGGGCATGGTTGCGGCCCTCGAGGCTGGAGGAGAGCTATCAGTGATTAACCGCGTGGTGAATGGGGAATACAAACAGGAACAAGTTGTAGAACTCGTCAAAAGCGTGCGGGAGAGGCTCTCACGGAAGTTTAGACCCGAAGATGAAAAGGGTTTCGATACTGCGTTGGTTGAGGTACTTCAGGAATTCTCTGGAGAAAATGTCTAATCTCGCCTGCTTTAAGTTTCTTTGTATTTTGGAGATTTTCGAGAATTTCGTGCGTAGTGCGTCGGGTTTCCTGCACATACCAAAATTAAGCATGGGTTTCAAGTTTAAACCTACAGTTTTGGCCTTAACCCAGCAAATCCTTTATACACTTTCGGTGAGGGTATACCGTCGGAGGTTGCACGATGCTACATTTCATAGGGTTCATTCTGCTCGCCCTAGGCGCGGTGATGCTGGCGCCGACTCCAGTGGCGTTTCTAGCTAACGAAACCTACTTGCTCCCATATTTCATAGTCCCCGCAGTAGTCGTCTTAGTACTGGGATTTTTCCTCAGGCGGCGTTTTCAGCCTACGGATATAACCTTAGGCAAGGCAATGGTGCTTGTCGCCTTAGGTTGGATCATCTTCTCGGCATTCGGCTCGATACCCTACATCTTTGGCAATTACATGCCAGTCGAGGACGCTTACTTTGAGAGCATGTCTGGTTTCACGGCTACGGGACTAACAATGATTTCTAATGTCGAAGCAGTTCAACCCACCATCCTTTTCTGGCGCAGTCTGACCGAGTGGGTGGGCGGCGTGGGTGTGATCGTTCTCTTCTTAGCAGCCCTCATCGGCGCGGGTAAAGCAGCTCGGAAGATGTACGTTGCTGAGGCACGAGCCGATCGCATCGAGCCAAGCATTAGAGAAACCGCCCGTTCTCTATGGAAAATATATTTGTTGCTCACGCTTCTCGGCATCGTCGGGTTGTATTTTGCAGGAGCACCCAACATGTCGCTGTTTGAGGCAGTTAACCACTCGATGACGGGAATCGCCACTGGCGGATTCAGCGTGCGCAACGCGAGTTTCGCTGGGTACGGCACCCCGGTGCTTGCAGTTGCAATTTTGATAATGATAGCGGGCGCGATCAGCTTCGCGGTCCACCGAAGAGTCATTTCAGGGCACTGGCGGGAACTCTTCCAAAACATCGAAGTTCGGCTGATGCTCGTACTGGTAGCGCTGGCCACGCTTTTGCTTGTGTGGAGTGTGGGGTTGCAGGACGCGCTATTTCAATCTTCCTCTGCCCTGACGGGAACGGGCTTCTCCACGACCACCCTCTCAATGTGGGGGGATCCCCAGAAGGGCCTGCTCACAATCCTCATGGTTGTAGGTGGCGGGTATGGTTCAACCTCGAGTGCGATCAAGCTCATCCGAACCGTGATTATCGTTAAGGCAGTCCACTGGATGATTAAGCGAAGCTTTCTCCCCGAGCGGGCAGTTGTGCCGATGAAAATATCGGGTAGGATCTACAGCGAACAGGAGATGATGGAAACCGCCATTTACGCATTTCTCTACATTATCGTGCTGATAAGCGGTGCAATAGTGCTGATGGCAGTGGGCAACCCAGCCATTAATTCGGTATTTGAGTCGGCTTCAGCTCAGGGGAACGTTGGTTTATCTGTGGGGATAACTTCAGCAGCGATGCCCCTGGCAGGGAAGATAAGCATGACAGTTCAAATGCTAGTTGGACGCCTCGAGATA
>JAOUPD010000113.1 GCA_029880065.1 Hadesarchaea archaeon | reverse complement strand
TGTCCGGTTGGAGCGACAACAACACGGTGAGCGGCAACACAGTTCATGGGAATACCTACGATGGTCTCTCCTTGTCCAGTTCGAGCAACAACACGGTAAGCGGAAATATGATTCAGGGTAACGGCAGCGATGGCATCTGCTTGTGGTACTCTAACAACAACACTCTCAGCGGGAACACCTGTCAGGGCAACAGAGTCGATGGCATCGACTTGTACTTCTCAGATAACAACAACACCGTTATCGGCAACACGATAGTTGGCAACTCACAGAACTCCAACAACTCATACACCGGCATTTATGTCAATAACGATTCCAACTACAACAACATCCAAGGGAACACGGTCAGGCGCGGGACCGGAGGCAACCAGCAGCGTTACGGTATCTGGATAAAAATTGATAATTGCGACAACAACCTCGTAATCAACAACGACATCTACCAGGCCGGAGTGACCGACGACTACCTCGATTGGGGGGCCGGAACCGTATATCACAACAACCGAACCACGACAGGGTGGGTGCCCTAAAACATTTCGGGTAAAAGAGTAAGGTGAGGTTGAAATGCGAGGAGGAGTTTTTAAAACCAAAATCTTTTAATCAAACACAAATTAAATTAATCTGGCGATAAGATGGGTGGCACCGCGAGGACCGCTATTCTCATGGGCGTGCTGACAGGGCTTCTGCTCGTGGTAGGGTTCATAGCAGGGTACCTTACGGGCGCCCCAATCAGCTATACTCTCGCAATTTTCCTATGCATAGCCATCGCGATGAATTTGGGGATCTATTGGTACGCAGACCGATGGGTGCTGAGGCTCTACAAGGCCAAAATCGTGAGCGAGGCGGAGGAGCCTGAGCTGCACCGCACGGTGGAACGCCTGGCATCGAGTGCACGTATACCGAAACCCCGCGTGGCAATCATCCCCACGGACACACCAAACGCGTTCGCAACCGGGCGCAACCCCTCCCATTCAGTCGTCGCGGTGACGCAGGGAGCGATGCGTCTGTTGAACAAGGATGAGCTCGAGGGAGTGCTAGGACACGAGCTTGGCCACGTGAAGAACCGCGACATGCTGATCAATACTATGGCCGCAATTATCGGGGCGGTTATCACTTATGTTATGTATTTTACGCTATTCGCGGGAGGCGGGCGCAGGCGCGATGGGGGTGCAGGAATCTTGGCAATCGTGGCACTGATAATGATACCATTTTGCGCGATGTTGGTTAGGCTCTCGATATCCCGTGGACGCGAATTTGAGGCGGACCGCGATGGGGCTAGCATTTCACGCAAACCGCTCGCGCTGGCTAGTGCCCTGCGGAGCCTCCAATCGGCTGTCAGGAACAGGCCCATGCAGAAGGGCAACCCATCAACCTCCCACATGTTCATCGTCAACCCATTCGCAAAGGTCAGCATGAGGGGACTTTTCTCGACCCACCCGCCGACCGAGGAGCGAATTCGACGGCTCGAAGAGATGGCCAAAACTGGACGATTTTGATTATATACGTGAGCTTTAAAGATGTTGTGCAAAGCGGTGCTGTTAAACTTAAGGCTTCTATCCATCTTTTGAATCGCTAAACGATATGATGTGGTCGAGCTCCTAATGGCGTGCTACATGGCCGCGGAGAAGGGGAAGAAGTTTAAGTTCCCGCTTGAGGGGCTAGAAAAATTCGTGCCCCAAGTCGCGCAGGGAACTTGGAATCCTAAAAGCATGTAAGCGTCGCCCTAATAATTTTCGGCGCCCCCCTTAGAAAACGCAAATAGGGTAAACCTTAAGAATAAAAGCCCCCCGAATAAACTCCTTATAAGGAAGATGACAAAATGGCTGAAAAATATACTATAGGCGTGGATTTAGGAGGAACTCAGGTAAAAGCTGCGCTCTCCGATGATGAAGGTAACTTTATTGCAAAATTGAAAGAAAGGATTGACAAGGATAGTGCGAAGGCGATAAGCGATCAAATAATTAGGATAGCTCGCTCTCTTTGCAGCGAAAGCGGTGCCAATTCTACAGACCTAAAAAGTATTGGGATAGCTTCCACAGGCCCCCTAGATTTGAGAAAAGGAGGGCTTATCAACCCAACTAATTTGCCGTTTAAATTTGTCCCGCTTACTAAACCCATCAGTAGAGAATTAAAAATTCCGACACTTTTGGTCAACGATTGCATTGCAGGTGTGTTAGGTGAGAAAGTTTTTGGCGCCGGTAAGGGCTTGGATAATCTCGTCTATATAACTCAAGGCACTGGGATAGGCGGGGGGGCTATCGTCGACGGGCATTTACTCTCGGGCAAAGATGGCAACGCCGTCGAAATCGGACATATCGTAATAGATTACATGGGGAGGCTGAAGTGTGGATGTGGAAAAAGAGGACATTGGGAGGCTTACTGCTCGGGCAGGAATATACCGAATTTCGTCAGGATGAAGCTTAGAGGCATAAGTAAAAAGAAGATTAGGGATAGCCTTTTATTTAAAAATGTACGGGGCGATTTCTCGAAATTAAGCTCCGAAATTCTGTTCAAGTCGGCAAAATGCGGAGACGATTTATCTTCCGAGCTCGTTGAAGAAATAGGGAGACTTAACGCAGTTGGATTTGCAAGTGTAATAAATGCTTACGATCCTTCCTTGATCACAGTCGGTGGCAGCGTCGCTTTACGAAACAAAAAGCTTGTGATAGGGCCAATTAAAAAGTATGTGAAAGACTATACGAGAAACAGGACCCCGAGGATATTGATCACTCCCTTGGGCGAAGATGTAGGGATATATGGAGCGATCGCGACAGTTTTAAAGTCTGAGACATAGCTAGCTGGGGCGAGAAAAAATGAGATTGTGGTTCTTTCTCAACTCATCCACCCACTGAGGAGCGAATTCGACGGCTCGAAGAGATGGCCAAAACTGGACAATTCTAGAATCCAAGCAAAGCTTCGCCGTAAAAACGCAGGAATATCTCAAAAATGATAATTGCAATAGTGAAAATTAACACACTCTTTGGCGAGATCTTGATGCCGTGCCCTTCCTCTTTAAAGTAACGTATCAACCCAGCGCCCGTGGCAGGCATCTCTTCTCCTCGTCTTCTGCGCATCACACCACCATCATCTTTTCTAGACTTCTGAAGTTTAA
>JAOUPD010000112.1 GCA_029880065.1 Hadesarchaea archaeon | reverse complement strand
TCTTCCGCGGGCGACCCATGCGGCTTCCAAGCCAGCCGAGCCCAGCTTTCGGAGATCCCTCACCTTTGGGTAAATCGCGCCGTTTATCTTGCCCGTCCTAAGCCTGTTTTTGTCTCCCCCTTCACAGAAGTAGACGTAACACTCTTCCAGTTTCTCAGTGGTGGAGACCGAAATCCTCTCTCGATTCAAGAAAGCGCCCTTACACCTTTCCGCGACGTAGAGCTCGTTAATGGCCGGGGCATAGGTCACCCCCAAGATGGGTTCGTTTTTCCTCAAGAGAGCGAGAGTCACGCAGTAGAGTGGGTTGCCGGAGGCGAAATTCACCGTTCCATCGAGCGGGTCGGCTATCCATGTGTATTCGGAGCCTCTATTGATAACCCCGCCCTCCTCGGTCCAGACATTGTAAGCTGGGTATTTTTCAGAGATGGCCTTGACAATCATCTTATCTGATTCCTTGTCGTGTTTTGTGGTGATCTCTTTGACTGTTTTTCGGAGACCGAGCAGCTCTCGATCCTCCCGGAAGTGGGCGGCCAACGCTTTCCCTGCTCGCGTGGCCAGCTCTACGGCAAATTTGCAATCTGATTCCATTTTGCAATGCCCCTAGCGGACTTAACATTTACCAAGACTTAATGATTGTACTATCTACCTAGAAATTCCTGTTCTTCAACTTCCTTGAGCTTCGCAGGCATGTACTCCTTGACAACGTACGCTAGGCCGTACTTCGCGAAAGCCTGCTGCTCTGCCTTTCTCCCGAGCTCGAGCATCTTCTTGATCTCGGATTGCCAGAACTTGGTGTTGTAGCGCGGGTCCTTTTGCAGCTGCTTTAGACGCGCGATGTCGAGCTCGCGCAGCTTGTCGGTTGGGAGCTTGTAGTTGACGATATCGCTCGCCGTGACCCCCAAATACTTCGCGTCGGGAACCGCCAGCTCGTGGTTGATGTAGGCAAGCTTCGCGCTGCCCGAGATGATCACCATTGCGATATGGAAACCGAAGGGATCCCCGTCGCAGTTTAGGTATACCGGTAGCCCTAGCTCCTCGTTTGCTCGCTTGAGGAACCGTCTGGTCGCACGAGCTGCCTGTCCCTTGAGCCCAACTATCAGCGAGTCGAACTTTTTCCAAGCTTGCTCCTGCACGAGGCGGTGATACATACCCATGGTTTCGACCGCGATCACTCGCTTCGCCTTGCACTTGAGGAATTCAACATCGTCTATGGTCGGCGGGATGGTGTACCCTGCACGCCCTGCCTTGGTCGCGTCGATTACAACTCCATCTTCGTTGACCACCAGCTTACCATAGACTGCAGCTCCGTCTTCTTCGGGCGTCAAGCCCAAATCCTCGCGCTTGAGACCGAAGGCCGCCTCTAGGTCCTCTATGATCCCGTCAGATTCTCCTTGGTCATAGAAGGGTCCAACCTCCCAACCCTCGGCGGTATAATACATCTCCCTGAGGGTCGCAAATTTTCCTTGTTTGATAAGTTCCTTTGCAAAGTCGGCCGTGCATAAAAGCTGGGCAAACTTTTTCACCTGTTTCATACTCCCTGCTGAGCGTACCCCCCAGCGCGGTCCGAGCACGAAGTACCGGTGGGCCTCGTCATAGATGATGTTAGAAGTGCTTCGTGAGGGGATCTTTAGCTTGGGCGGGCGAACATTCTTAATATCGTTCACTACATCTTGGCCCATCTCAGTGAGCTTCCTCGACGCCTTCTGCCTGTGTCCCCTCTCCCGCGCCATTTTAACTTTCTTCTTCGGCATTATCGACACCACTCACCTTTTTCAATAAAGGTTTAATATCTGGTTCTTTTACGTTTGCTAAACTCGCGGCCTTTTTGGCGATTATCGGCAGGTGCTGCTCAAACACCCCTGCCCGCTCCTGCCGCTCCTTGATCTTTATCTTCCGGTAGAGGAACTTCCTGAGTTCGCGCGCAACCTCCATAATCGCTGTTCTTATTTCATCCAAGACCTCCGGCTCATCGGCTATCGACTGCTTGCCCGCAGATGTGTAGGGCACGTAGGCCGAGGCGACGTTCACGAAAAGGGTTAATTGGGCCGCCGCTGGGTCGACCCCATAGCGGCGCCAATCGATGTTCCGCATAGCTGTAGTTATCGCACACCCACCTTGGTCGAAGATGAGGGGCGCGCGATTAGCGAATCGTATCAATTCCATCCCGGCTTCGCCTTCCTCATTCTCGTTCTTCCTATCTGTTGTCTTGCCAGCACTTCCACCATATGCAATACCAGCCTCGACTATGAAGGGTAAACCACCGCGGTATACCTTAGGAGGACGATTGATGGCGTAGACGAACTCGGGGTTCAGGATCTGACGCATGCCGCTCTCGATGTCGGCTGCTCCTATCGGTCGTAGCCCAGATGTAGGCGGTGCATACAGCTTGACCTGTTTGAAAGCGGAAACTATGCGTTCAGCTTCTTCCCATGTCAGCTCGGAAGGTTTCTTTTTAGGGGGAACGCTAGCAAGCTTGCATACCTCTTCAGCCTTTCGCTTGCTGACTCGGGATAGCTCTGCTGAGAGGAAACTGACAACGTTCCGGCTTTTGGTGTGTTTCGCTAGGATTAGCAAATCGTCGGACATTATGCCCCACGGGTGGAGCGGCATGGATTTGGGGCGCTCGGGAACCTTGTCGGTGGCGGGTTCCAAAATGGTGAGTGTCCCATCGGGCTCAACGAAGGTTATATGGACGTGGGGGTTCGCGATGGCAGTCATCCGCAGGTAGTTGAATGGACCATAGCGGGAGCGCATGTAAGTAACATCTTTCACTTCGACTTCGACTCGCGTGCCGCGCCACTTTCCCTTGTGCTTCTCGATGTTCGTTATTTTACCTTCATTTCGGTCAACATCAATCATCACATCTGCGCGGATAATTTCACCGTTCCCAGTCGAGGTAATCACCGTTGCTGGTTTGCCGCTTGTAATCTGCCCGAACATCACGCTGCCCGAAACGCCAATTCCTTGTTGCCCCCGCGACTGCATATATCGATGCAACTTGGTCCCCGCGAGCATCTTGCCGAACACGTTGGGAATGAACTCCTCGGGGATGCCGGAAGCGTTGTCTTCGACTATCACTCGGAAATGTTCGGGTTCTTCGTCGAATCGCTTG
>JAOUPD010000111.1 GCA_029880065.1 Hadesarchaea archaeon | reverse complement strand
ACGGAGCAGGGATGGCCTACCTAATCACTCGAGAGCTGGACCAAGCCAATCAAGACCTCTCGGCGCTCGCGATCGTGGGCGCCATCGGTGACATTCAAAATGCTTGGGGAAAGTTGCTCGGCTACAACCGGCAGATCGCCAAGGACGGCATCGATTCAAAGGTCTTGGAGCAAAAAATCGACTTGATGCTTTACGGACGCCACACCCGACCAATCTTCAAGACGCTCGAATCCTTAACCGATCCCCCGATTCCCGGCGTCAGCAATTCTACCCCTGGTTGCATCAGCTTGCTCAAGGACCTCGACATCCCGCTCAAGAAGGATGGTGGATGGCGCCGACCCGTCGATCTCACCGATGCTGAAAAACGTCGACTGGCAACCGAGCTGATCACGCGGGCATACACAAACGTGCCTAAGGAACTCGTGCAATATGTTCCGGGTCTGATAATCGGCGAGGCTCACACGCTGTTGAAAGAAGATAACCGCTCGATACTCCGCGATGCCGATGGGTTCGCAACTTGCATAAACTCGACCGCGCGCCACGAGCAACCGCTGATAGGTTTAGAGGTAGCCAAAGGTGACCGCAGGACTTACCACCGCGCGATGTTAAACTTGCTCCGCTACCATAGACGGAGCATAGCGAAAGGCATGGAATTCATCGAACAAAGTGGGCTCGAGCGAGGGGCCAAAGATTACCTGCAATATTTCGACGCAACAGGTGCACTCAAGGAAACTTTCGTCGGCACCGTGGCGAGCTTAGTCCTCGGCACCCAGCTCTGTGATCAGTATAAGCCTATCGTCGGCATCGTCCGAGTTCAGGGCACCGCAAAAATCTCGGCGCGGTGCTCAAAGCTGCTTTTCCTGAAGGGGCTAGACCTTGCACGAGCGATCCGAGACGCTGCCACAGCAGTTGGCGGCGAGGGTGGCGGACACGCGGTTGCCTGCGGTGCACAAGTGGAGGAAAATAAAATCCCGGAGTTTTTACAGAGATTTGAGGACTTGATAATTACCCAACTCAGCTAACCTCGATTAAACTTTCGCCTTTCTTTTCTGCTGTCTTTCATACATGTCCTCAATGTCTTTAATTGTGTTGGCCTCTTCCGCCCTCCTGTCTTCTCTGATCCTTATATAACGAGGAAAGCGAAGGCCAAAGGTTGAAGTATGCTTTAATTCAGGTGACTTTTGTATCTCTTCATACACCATTTCGAAAACGATCTTGGGCTCAAAGTACGCGTCGCAATCTATTTCTATATCGACATCTTCATGCGGCTTCTTGAGCTGAATTTTCTCAAACATCTTCGTGAGCTCTTTCAAATCTTCATCGGTATAACCACTCCCGCACTTCGTCACCGTTTTAAACTTCCCGCTCTTCTCATCGCGCGCCGCGAGTACATAGCTGCCGAAGAACCCGGCGCGCTTGCCCTTGCCGTAAAGTCCCCCGACCACGACCAAGTCGAGGGTCTCCAACATGGGCTTGAGCTTGAGCCAAACAAACTCCCTCCGCCCCGCGCGGTAGCTCGCCTCGAGGTCCTTCGCGAGCAGCCCCTCATGACCAATCTCGATTGCCCAATTCATGAACTTCTTTATCTCATCGGGCTTGCTGAGGACCTGCTGTTCAACAACCATTACCTTGCCTTTTACCGGCTTGACTATCTTTTCAAGCATTTTTCTCCGCTCGACGTATGAATCATCGAGCATAACACTGTCATTCGACACCAGTACGTCGAACAGGTGCAGCTCAACTGGGATTTGTTCGATCGTCTGCTTGATCTCGTACTTGCGGCGCCGCTTGAGCACCTCCTGAAACGGCATGGGCTTCCCCGTACGTTTGTCGATTGCCACCAGCTCTCCGTCGACTATAGCTCGCTTCGGCTTCAACGCTTGGCGCAAGGGGTCGACGAGATCTGGAAACATGTTTGTGTAATCCTCCATCCGCCTTGTGAAGAGCGAAACCTTGTCGCCATCCTTGTGGACTTGGACTCTGATACCATCGAGCTTTATTTCAAATGCTGCCTTTCCTTTCATCCGCTCAAGAACCTCGTCGATCGTCTCAGCTCGCTGCGCCAGCATGGGGTTCACGGGATGTCCCACGATGACCCCGAGCTTCTCGAGACCCTTTTCCCCACCCGTGGCGACCGCCTTCGCGACAATCGAGTAGTCCGTCGTGAGCATGTACGCGTACTCAACCACTTCCGGCCTCACATTGAAAGCGCTCGCTATCGCGTCCCTAAGCCTTCCCTCGGCCACGCCTATTCGGAGGTCGCCGATCACTGTGCGGACGACGAACTTGGCCTCAAGCGGGGTGGAGCTTGTTAAGAGTTCGGCGATCGAAGCTATCTTTCGGTCCACCGAGCCCTCGCCGGTGATCTCAGGCAACTGTTTGATGTTCTCAAAAACCTTTTTCACCGTCAGCTGCTCGGTGAAAAGAGTCACCTGCTTTTTCTTCGCCGAGAGCTGCTCCGCCACCTCGCCGAGATCTCCAACCTGCTTCATCAGCTTGTCGACATCTGGAGGTGAGTATCCGGAAGCCTGTACAATCGCTTTCTTTAGCTGTTGGAGTCCGACGCCAGTTTCCTTAGAAACGTAGGCTGGCCAAGGTCTTCCGAGCAAGAACAGAACAACTCGCTCCATCTCCTCAGCCGGCGTGCGTTTCAATAAGTCCACGATGAGCGAATTTTTTTCCAAATAAGATGGGGTGTGTTCTAGCTTCTCAAAAGCCTCGGCTAAAGTCGTGTAGCGCATCCCGACCCTAAACTAATTTAGCCCTTCGGCCTAAAACTCTTAACACCCGGCCAATCCCGAGCCTCGCGCAGGTACTCGAAGATGCCGCTCCGAGGGTCTATTCTCGCCATGATTTTACCGTTTTTAAAAATTCTTACCATCCCATCTTCTCCAGAGACCGTTACCCCCTGTGCTTTGGTCGCCGCAGTCATTGTTGCTACCGCCAAGTGCCGCGTGCCCAGACCACGGGGAATTTCAACTTTGACATCCGCGTTGAGGTAGCGCTCCGCAGCGATGACGCGCCCATCGTCCCCCACGATGAAAGCTCCATCAAAAGTAGCGTATTTCTGGATAAGCCCCCACTGTTTTCTATCGGTGATATTTACCAAGTAACT
>JAOUPD010000033.1 GCA_029880065.1 Hadesarchaea archaeon | reverse complement strand
ATGAATATCTTGAGATGGCAAAAAGAGCTGATGATGCCGGTCTTCACTATCTGGCTTTTCCAGAATTCTTTGCGAGAGCAGATCCAAACAGGATTCATGTAGTGCCGTATATGGCTGCCATTGCCGCTAGAACCGAGCATGTTAAGCTTGGCACCGATGTTTTGGAGATACCCCTTTTTCACCCGAAGCATATCGCTGATATCGGTGCAAGTTTGGACATCATATCCAATGGACGTTTCATCTTGGGGGCGGGGGTGGGAATGAATGTCCCCTCTGAATTTGAAAATTTTGGGATATCCATCAAAGAACGAGGGAGAAGAACCGATGAATCCCTAGATATAATAAAGAAGTTGTGGACAGAGCCTTTAATCGCCGAGTTTAATGGAAAATTCTTTACACTCAGAAACGTTTGCAGTCCCCCATGCATTCAGAAACCCCATCCTCCGATATGGGTCGGGGGGTTCTCCGATGCCGCCCTAAGGAGGACAGCGCAATACGGTAACGCGTGGGCGGGGGGCAATTGGTATCAAGAAGAATCGGGCACACCAGAAAAAGAGTGGAGTATCCAGGCGCTCCTCGAGAAATTGAAGGAATACTGCAAGAAATTTGGGAAGGAGTTCGTGTCTGGGCGAGAACCCAAAGGACCAAAGGAAGTCGGATATAACTTAAGAATCAATTTGAATATCAACCCTGATGTAGAAAAAGCCATAGAAGATATGCAACACTTCTGGGTAGATGTCAGAAAGGGACGGACTCAAGGAGGAGGCTCGTTTGAAATGAAAATGAGATACGCGGCATTTGGGAAAGCTGAAACCGTGATTGAGAAGATCGAAGAACTTTACAAGGCCGGAGCCTACTTGGTGATTTTTTGTCCCTTGAGCACAGATTCAAAGACCCAGTGGGAGAGGGTAGAGAAAGAAGTGCTCCCGAGTTTGTAATTTGAGTTTCAATACCCCCCAAGCTCATGAAAACGGTGAAAACAAATGGCAGAAAAAAAATTGGGTTACAATATTCGAATAAAAGCCGAAAAAGTAAATCACGAAATTTTTAAAGAGTACCTAGAGATAGCCAAAAGGGCCGACGATGCCGGTCTTTACTATCTCGCTTTTCCAGAATTCTTTGGGAGATTTGATCGAAACAGGATCCATGTAATACCCTATATGACTGCTATTGCTGCCCATACCGAGCATGCTAAACTTGGTCCTGATGTTTTGCAGGTACCCTTTCTTCATCCCAAACATATCGCTGACATCGGTTCAAGCTTAGATATCATATCCAATGGACGTTTCATCCTAGGAGTGGGGACAGGGTGGGTAACTTCTGAATTCGAAAAATTTGGAATATCATTCAAAGAACGGGGGAAAATAACCAATGAATCACTTGATATAATAATAAAGCTGTGGACGGAGCCTGCGATCAATGATTACAGGGGAAAATTCTTTACATTCAAAGATCTTTGCAGCCCTCCCACCGTCCAGAAACCCCATCCTCCAATATGGGTGGGTGGAGCCTCCGATGCCGCCCTAAGAAGGACAGCGCAATATGGCAACGAGTGGGCACCAAGCTGGTCATTGGAGACTTGTTCGGGCTTACCTTCCCTTCCAGAAGGAACTTGGAATGTAAAGGAGCGCCTAGAGAAATTGAAAGTGTACTGTAATAAATTTGGGAAGGAGGTCGTGATCGGGAGAGGACCCAAAGGACCAAAGGAGGTCGGATATAACCAGAGAATCCACGTCAACATCAACCCCGACAAGGAAAAAGCCTTGGAAGATTCGCGACGCTTCTCGGGGGTGACTAGGAAGGCGTGGGGGCCTGCCGAAATGAAAATGAGAGACTCTGTTATCGGAAATGCGGAGGACGTAATCGAGAAGCTTGAAGAGATTTACGATTCAGGAGCTTACCTAGTAACGCTTTATCCCCTGAGTGCGGATTCAAAGACCCAATGGGACAGGATAGAGAAGGAAGTGCTCCCGAGTTTGTAATTTGAAGTTTCAATCCTTCCCCAAGCTGAGGCAGTATTTTAGTCCATGAAGACAAATTTTATATGCGCATTTAGCCAGTGAGATTGAGGAAAATTAATGAAGGTTTTAGGAATTTCGTGCAGTCCTAGAAAAGGTGGAAACACAGAGATTTTAATGCAGGAGGCATTGACTGGCGCAAGGGATAGTGGAGCAGAAACCGAGCTATTTTCTGTCGTGGGCAAAGATATCAAACCCTGCGATGGTTGTCTCTCATGTGAAAAAACTGGTGAATGCAAGATAAAGGACGACATGCAACCACTCTATGAAAAAATGCTGAATGCTGATGGAATCATCATAGGTACCCCCGTGTACTTTTATTCTATGTCTGGACAGGCAAAGGCTCTGCTCGATAGGACCTATGCGTTGTTATACCCACGTATTAGGCTGGCAAACAAGGTCGCTAGTGGCATAGCCGTTACTGCTAGGGCTGGTGCTGCGAGTGCCTTACATACCCTTTATTTTTACTTTTTAATTCACCACATGTTTTCAGCGGAATGGGTCGAGGGGCTAGCGAGGGAGAAGGGAGAAATCACAAAGGACGAACGGGCGATGAAAGCGGCGTATGAGCTGGGAAGAGAAGTCGTGACGCTCATAAAGCAACATAGATTTCCAGAGGAGTACGATGCCCGACTTACCACGTTGGTAAAGAGAAAGTATAAAACGGGACGTTATCCAAAGCAATAGACACTAGAAGAGATGAATGGTATCATGAAAGTTTTTCTCGAACTCGGGGGAATCAAATGAGTATCTCGATTCGTTGGTGCGGGTTCGACTTCGGAGAAACAATAATAGACCCGAGCGGAAATTATCAGAATTGGGTAGAGTTGATAAAAGAGATTTATACTAAAAAGGGGAGACCGGATATAATTAATCAGAAAGTGGCGCGTTTTGATGAACTAATAGAACAGTATGATTATGAGGAGCGATTGATGGATGCTGTAGAGGATAAAATAGATTTTTGGAAGAAATATTTTCGAATTAAACGTCTTAGGGAGACAGACATGCAGAGATTTTTATCCTATGTTCTGGACGATGATCCTGATGTCGTCGCAATTTTTCGAGAAAGAGGTTTTAAGTACATAAGAATTGCGGATGGGTTGAAGGAATGTCTTGAGTATTTGAAAGAGAAGGGAGTAAGCATCAATGTAGTTGCGGATTTGGCGATCGAAGGAGCGGTAAAAGGTCTCCCTAATGTTCTAAATGCATTTGGTTTAAGTCCTTATTTCTCCGAGATAATAACTAATCATGGCAGAATTAAAAACAACGGAGATATTGATTTGAGCTACAAAGGTATGGAAAAACTTGATGGCACGATTTACAAGAAATTAGCTGACGATTTGCGCGGAATGGGAATTCAGCCCTCTCAGGCGTTGATAATCGGCGATCGCCCGGTAGAGGATGTGGAAAAGTCGAAGGAAAACGGTTTCAAGGCCATTCAATTCGTCGGAATAATAAAAAGAAGGATATCTGCTGCTGCTGACTACGTGATATCGGACCTAAGGGAATTGAAGAAGATTCTATAGACATAGGTGAGAGATGGGGGATCTTCCCCATTAGGGAGAACCCATTTTGCTTTTTTCCTGCTCTGAGAGTAAAATTTTCCACCGGGTCAGCCTATGGTGCGGGGGAGGGGATTCGAACCCCCGAACTCCTTCGAGGCCAGATCTTGAGTTTCGCCCTTTCGCGACTGGCGCCTTTGACCTGACTTGGCTACCCCCGCAGGTGAAAATCTTGAGTTGAAGCTATTAATCGTTTGTACTCAGTTAAAGCAGGGGAATGATGCAAGAATTCGAACCCCGTCGCGCGTTCGAGCACCTCGACAAGCTGGCCTACGAGATCGGGCCTCGGTTGGCCGGCACACGGGGCGACGGCATGGCTGCGGATTACGTCCAAAAGCAGTTCGAGAGCTACGGGCTCAAGACGCGGGTGCAGGAGTTTGAGTTCGTAAACCGCGCCGCCCGGGCCAAAGTCACCGCGTGCATCCTCGCCGCAGCTTTCATCACATTACTTTTCCTCCCACCCGAAACCTCTCTTCTCGTCTGGGCTCTGGCACTCGTGGTCTGGCGCTCGCTCGACAGGCTGATGCCAAAGCGGAAGAGCCAGAACATCATAGGCGCTCTTGGGGAGCGGGAGTCGAAGAAGAGTGCCGCGATAACCGCCCACTATGACTCGGCGCCCTGCATGGTGAGCTACGAGCTACACCTGTTCGTTAGGCTCACCTTCGCGCCGGCCCTCGTCTTCATCACCCTCGCCCTCGTTCTCAGGGCGTTCGGTTTGCTCTCGGCGTGGTGGGTTGCATGGGGGATACTCGCGATTGTTTTTATGCCCGTTTGCGTCGGCATGTTTATTGCTGCGAGTGGCCGACGCGTCTCGCCGGGCGCTGATGACAACGCTTCAGGAGTTGTGGTGATGCTGGAAGCAGCGCGCGTGGCTGCAGAGTCCCCGCCCGCCGATGCCACGCTAACTTTTGTAGCGCTTGGGGCAGAGGAGCAAGGGCTCTTGGGCGCGCGCAAGCTCGTGGCGAGCAAGGCGCTACCAAAAGATACGATGGTGCTGAATCTGGATATGGTCGGGGCCGGCTCTCAGGCTTACGTCATCGAGGGCAACGGTGTCTTTCGAAGGAGGAGAACTTCGCCTGAGCTCAACGAAAGGCTCGCGAACTGTGTGAAAAGTGTTGGGATAAATCCGAAGTTTTGGTGGGCAGCGCTCGCCGGGTACGACCACATCCCATTCGTGCGGGCCAAGATGCGGGCGACGACTTTCTCGATCAACACTCCTGACCAAGACAAGCTCGGCAACTTCATCGCGAGGGCGTTCTCGTTGCCCAATGCTAAGACGATTGGGTATCCCCACATTCACACGCTTGAGGACACCCCCGAGAGGATTGAGCTGACGAACATCGAGCGAGCCGGCGCGGTGGTACTAGAATTCATCAAAACAATTTTACCTGCACGACAAAATAGCGACGGGGGTGGTTAGGTGAAAGTTGGGTTAATGGCCGACACGCACAACAGGATCGACGCGGTGGAGCGGGCGATAGATTTCTTCAATCGGGCTGGAGTCGAGCACGTCTTACACGCAGGCGACTTGGTTTCGCCCTTCGTGGCTCCTAAATTTTCGAAGCTGAAGGCCAAGCTGCACTACGTCTGGGGAAACAACGAAGGTGACCGGGAGCTCGTAAGCGTCAAGTTCGGCGAAATGGATGTGAAGCCGCTAGGGAACTTCGCGGCGCTGGAACTGGGCGGGCGGAAAATAGCGTTGTTGCACGGCACCCACGAAGAAATCGTCGGGGCCCTCTTGAAGTCGGGCACCTTTGACGTGATTGTCCGGGGGCACACCCATCGTGCTGAGGTTCGTGAGGGCAAAACGCTGCTCATCAACCCGGGTGAGGTCTGCGGCTATCTGAGCGGGCGCCTGACGGTTGCGATGCTCGACTTGGACGAACTAAGCGCGGAAATTTTAGAGTTATAGCTCACTATTTTAGTATGCGCGGTTAACTCGGCTCGGGGGAAAGAGTGATCGAGCTCATCGCCGTAGTCGCACTGCTCGCTGGTTTTTACTTAGTAGTTTGGAACGTCGGCGCGAATGGTTCCGCTAATTGCGTGGGGGCAGCGGTTGGCGGGAGGATTTTGTCATATCGCCGCGCAATCGTGATCGTGATACTGTTTGTCCTCTTGGGCGCGGTCCTAGAGGGTTGGAAAAACATGAAAACCGTGGGAGAGGGCATCGTGATCGGGGCGGGCGGCGTAAATCCTCTTTCCAAAATTCCCCAAGCCGCAATTGCCGCCCTGCTTGCCGCCGGGATATGGGTCACGATAGTTACTGTAAAAGGTCTACCTGTTTCTACTTCACAGGCCACAGTAGGTGCGATTGTTGGGGCGGGTTTGCTGATATCTTACACACAGGCAGGCATTGGTGCGAGCGTTCAATTCGGTGTACTTGGCACTATCGTCGTCGCTTGGGTGTTAAGTCCATTTATCGCCGCCCTTCTCGCTTTCATCTTGTTCAAAGCCTTAGGGCCCCCGCTGCGAAAAATAAAGAATATCGTATTGCTCAACCAAGTCCTGACAATCCTAGTCATTGTGGCTAGCGCGTTTGTCGCCTATGCTCTCGGCGCCAACGATGTGGGCGCGTCAACCGGAGCTGTTTACGCATTTTTTGAAGGAGGTGGACCAGACTTCAGACTCATTGGACTGTTTGGCGGGATTGCTTTGGCGGTCGGCGTTTTGACTTACAGCCGCAAGGTGATGCATACGGTGGGTACGGGAATAACCAGGCTCGACGCCTTGACCGCTTTCGCCGCTCAACTGGGGGCGGCACTCACGGTCTGGTCATTCGTGCAGTTTGGAATACCCGTGTCCACAACGCAGGCTATTGTCGGGGCTGTGGCTGGTGCGGGGCTTGTGAAAGGTGCGGCTGCCGTGAGCAGGAGAAAACTTGGCCATATCGGGATAGCTTGGGTCTTGACTCCTGCCATAACATGCACTTTCTCGTTCCTGCTTGGGTGGTTGTTCTTGTTGGTGTGAAAATAGAAATGAAAACTATGCTCTGAGCGTGTACGCGACGATTGCTATCACGTCGCTCGCATCCTCGGCGCGGTTGGAGATATCGCCTATTCCGCGGATGAGATTGTTCAGCTGAAACACGCTGACGGGGTCCAGTAGCTTTTCGTACTCAAAAACGTCTGCGAGAAGCGATTGCTCCAAGATGTCGGAGGCATGTTCTAGCTTGTCAGCTTCATTCGCCCTCGCGGTTGCGGCATCGATGTCCGACGCCAAGGCATCGATCGAGGATTTCAAAACCTCCGCCGTTTGCGTGGCTAGTTTGGCTACCTTGATTAGACCATCCCGAATAACTTTCGCCTTTTTTTGCCGTCTTTCCGCCTTTATGAGGATATCGAGAAGCTTCTCCCTCAGCAAAACTGTGCGCGTTACCTCTTCGGCAGCATCAGCCACGTTATCGACCTGTTCCGCCAACCTCGCTAAATCGCCCCTGAGTGCGGGTAAAAATGCCCCTTTGCTGAGACAACTAGCGAACTTCCTCCTGCCCACATCTGCGTTCGTCTCGAGCTCGGAGACTTGCCTACCTAGGGTCTGCGCTTTTTTCACGTCACGTTCGGAGAAAAGGGCGTTAATCATTTCTTCAAATTTTTTCACGGTTTTTACAACAGCTCTCGCATTTTCTCTGAGAATCTTGAGGGTTTCTTTTTCCTTCCCCCCACCAATCGGCGAGATGCCAATCATCAGAATTTCTCTCACACACCCCACCCCCTACGGTATTTCGACGGGGCGTCTTAAAACTTCACCTTCTGGGCCTTCGGACCAACGTAGAGCCGCATACCTCGCATTGGGAAGCCGCCGGCGTATATTTGCGATTGCAGGCGGGGCAGACCATCTCCCAGCGCAGCACCTCTTTTATCCCCGGCATGACGATGCGCCGGTAGGGAAGATCGAACAAACTCGCCAAATTCTGGATGGCGTAATCGTCAGTCACGAGTTCCGGTTCCTCACCGGACCGCTTTAGGTCCAGCGCAAGCGCGAGCAGCTTGATATCCACGGCTGAAACTACATCTCCGGTTTGGGCGACCCTTTTCCCGATCTCGTCCAAGGCCTCCCTCGAAGGGTCAACAACCTTTACCTTGCCCGCAGCTACTGCAGTCTCGAGTTCGAGCTTCGAGCACAAGTCTTTGGCCTCCTTCAGCACCTCCTGCACGGTCACCTGTTCTGCCTTGGCCAATCCTGGCACAAGTCCCGCTATCACGGCGGAGGTATCCAGAACATAGACCTTGCGCGGCACTTACAGCTTCTCCCTCACCTTGCAGTAGAATTCGCCCCACTCGAAGAAACGTGCTGGCTTATCGGAGCGATGGAATTTGGCTTTTTCCCCGGGCTCAAGTTTGGCCGCAATTTGGCCGTCCACTATTACAAATGCCCCGCGTCCCGGTCTGGTAGGTTCTATCTCAATACGGCTGTCGATGGGCACTACCAAAGGGTTAGGGCCGAGGTGAGATGGGCATATAGGCACCACCACAAAAACCCTGAGGCGTGGGTCGATCACAGGACCGCCAGCGGCTAAGGCGTAGGCAGTGCTCCCGGTAGGGGTCGCCACGATAACGCCGTCTCCTTTCACGTCCGCGGTCACTTTGCCGTCGACGGATATCCTCAACGTAAGAGTTTTCCCAGCTTTGGCAGAACACACCACTGCATCATTCAGTGCATAAGGCAATTGTTTACCCGCAGCTTCTCCGACCAACTTCTCTTTCTCGACGATCGGCAGCTCCCCCATGACTAACATTCGAAGCGCCCGCTGAGCTTCATCTGGCTTGACATCTGCCAGAAAGCCTCTCCCACCGAGATTTATGCCAAGTATCGGGGTTTCTGGTGCTTCTCGTTGGGCGAATAAAATTGTTCCATCGCCACCGATTGTGACAATGGCATCCGCCTTTTGAAGCTCCCGCGCAGTCACTCCACGCTTACCAAGCTTCCTAGCGAGCCCCCGCTCGAGCAGAACCTCTTCTTTGCTCAAGAGCCTCAGCACCTTTTGCGTGAACTTCAGGGCTTCGGGGAGTTCCGGGTGGGCGATTAATCCTATCCGCAAGTTTTCACCAGCTCAAGTTTTCCCTCCAAGGATTTAACGTTAAAGGTTCAGGCGACATCAAATTTTTAAGTGTGAGTTGAAATAATCAAAAAGAGGTATTTCAGTGGCGAAGGAGATGACAGAGATAGGCAAGCTCAAAGAGGGGCGCTTCGTGATCATCGACGACGAGCCCTGCCGCATCGTGGGTTTCTCCACTTCAGCGCCTGGTAAGCATGGGCACGCGAAGGCGAAAGTCGACGCGATTGGCATTTTCGACTCGCAGAAGCGAAGCATAGTCCGCCCCACTAGCGCCAAGGTGGGTGTGCCGATAATCGAGCGGGGTAGCGCCCAAGTGCTCGCGATCATAGCGAACAACGCCCAGCTCATGGATTTGACAACTTATGAGACATTTGAGCTTCCAATCTCAATGGTCCTCCGCGGTGAGGTTCGCGAAGGCGTCGAGGTCGAGTACATTCAGGCTTTAAGTAGAAGGAAAATCGAGCGTGTAAAAGGCTAAATAAAAAAAATTAAAAAGAGGGACGATAAAAAAATAAAAAATCAATTTGTTTTAAACATCGACCCCTCTTAAAGTCTTTCTTCCGTTTCCTTTCGCTCTGTCTACAGCTCTCTTGCACCTTCGCTTTATTAGCTCATCCAGTTCATTAAAGAAATCGTCGCTTGCTCTCATACCTTTGATTAGGCCCCTAACGGCGGATTTCACGATGTAAGCCATTTATACACCTCCGATTTGTTGATTTATTTTGAATTCAAGGGCTATTTAAACGTACTTATTTGGTGTCTAAATCATCGTTTGCGCTTGAATTCGCTGAGTAGCTTTCGCACTTCCTCGCGCGGCATTTCATAGCTGTGCTCCAACTTCGGGAACTTGCCAGTCTTAACTTCCCGCCTAAAATCACTCAGTGCTTTCATCACCGCATCGTCGAGCTTGGTGTAGCGCTTGACGAACTTCGGGACGTGGGGGCCGGTTAAGCCAAGCAAATCGTGGATCACGAGCACTTGGCCGTCACAATAGGGTCCCGCACCAATCCCTATCGTAGGGACCTCGATCTTTTCGGTGATGAGCTTTGCCAGCTGCCAGGGGATGCACTCGAGCACCAGGCTGAATACTCCTGCATGCTCCAACCTTCGCGCGTCCTCGAGGATAGCGTGCGCGGTGGACTTGGTCTTTCCGCGAACCTTAAAACCGCCGAACTGATGGACCCACTGGGGAGTCAGGCCGAGGTGTCCCATGACGGGGATACCTGATTGGATGATGGCCTTAATTTTCTTGATCATGCCGCGGCCGCCTTCCACCTTCACAGCTTCTGCGTGGCCCTCCTTTATGAAGCGGCCGGCATTTCGAATCGCGTCCTCCGCGCTTGCTTGGTATGACATAAATGGCATGTCCCCGACCACTAGGGCACGCTTCACCGCCCTCGCCACTGCTTTCGTGTGGTGAATCATCTCGTCCATGGAGACGGCAAGTGTGTCCTTATAGCCAAGTATGACGTTGGCTAATGAGTCCCCGACCAAAACCGCATCTCCTCCTGCTTCGTCTACCATGCGGGCGGTTGGATAGTCATAGGCCGCCACCATGACAACGCGTTCGCCGCGGTCTTTCATCTCGCGAATGACGGTCGTTGTGATTTTTTCCATCTTTGATTCCTCAAACAGTTCACGTGTAAGTTGGTGACGTTGGATAAAAAACTGCAGCTGGAACCTAAATCACAAACACATTGCTTGTCAACAGGGGTGTTGACAAATGCATGCCCTGTAAGTACTCACGAAAATGAGGATGTAGTTTTCTTGTCAACAGGGGTGTTTACATCTAGCTTAAACATCATTTTCCGTTAAGCGATTTTCACAGACCGCAAACGAGTTCTAGGATTCTCTCGTGAACCCTTCCGTTGGAAAAGACTAGGTCGGACCTCTCGGTCTTCCATGCTCCGCCCCTGAGGTCGGTGACCTTGCCCCCCGCTTCCCGAACCAACAGCACGCCGGCAGCGACATCCCAAGGTTCGATCTTCGTGGTGACGTAGGCGTCTCCTCTTCCGCGGGCGACCCATGCGGCTTCCAAGCCAGCCGAGCCCAGCTTTCGGAGGTCCCTCACCTTTGGGTAAATCGCGCCGTTTATTTTGCCCGTCCTAAGCCTGTTTTTGTCTCCTCCTTCACAGAAGTAGACGTAACACTCCTCCAGCTTCTCAGTGGTGGAGACCGAAATCCTCTCTCGATTCAAGAAAGCGCCCTTACCCCTTTCCGCGACGTAGAGCTCGTTAATGGTCGGGGCATAGGTCACCCCCAAGATGGGTTCGTTTTTCCTCAAGAGAGCGAGGGTTACGCAGTAGAGTGGGTTGCCGGAGGCGAAATTCACCGTTCCATCGAGCGGGTCGACTATCCATGTGTATTCGGAGCCTTTATTGATAACCCCACTCTCCTCGGTCCAGACATTGTAAGCCGGGTATTTTTCAGAGATGGCATTGACAATCATCTTATCTGATTCCTTGTCGTGTTTTGTGGTGATCTCTTTGACTGTTTTTCGGAGACTGAGCAGCTCCCGATCCTCCCGGAAGTGGGCGGCCAACGCTTTCCCTGCTCGCGTGGCCAGCTCTACGGCAAATTTGCAATCTGATTCCATTTTGCAATGCCCCTAGCGGACTTAACATTTACCAAGACTTA
>JAOUPD010000032.1 GCA_029880065.1 Hadesarchaea archaeon | reverse complement strand
AGCAATTTTGCATTTTTTACATTTTTGTGTCTTAATTGCGGCACGAATTGCTATCTGATCGAGTGCCCCAGAAATCCTCCGATTGTCGTTGATTGCAGCGTGAGCAAACTCATGGGCTAATACGAGATAGGACCCCACAAAATACTTTTGTTCCTCAGACATCGAGATGTGAAAAAGTGGTAAAAATATTGAGGGTCTAAAGAATGCACCATAAAACATTGGGGCTTCTTTAGGCGGAGCGAATGTTATGATTCTGTCCCAACGTGATCTTTCAATTTTAAGACATTCATTGTATTTCCGCCCAATTGTATCAGCTGCCAAGTAAAAAAGTTCGTTCCCTATTGTTCGCTCTGGACTACGGGGCACACCAGATGCGACGTGTGAAATTTCAGAAGATACTGTCCTTTGGAAAAATGCAAGTTTAAGAAGTCCTTCATAAGAGGCCAAATCAAAAAACATTTCTTTTGTTTTAGTGTATACCCCAGAGTAAAAAATTATATCCCGCATATCCCTTAAAAGTACACCATATCTTTCAAAATTTTCCATTCTATCTCTATGAAACCCTAGCTCTCTGAACTTTCTGCTTAGAGAAGCCACTAATCTATTTAACTCAGCAAATGTCGATCTTTTGAGATATGGAAGGGTTGACAAAGATTTCTTATTGTGTAGGTAAAGCCACCTGTCCCTAAGCATTTTATATTCGTCAGCAATTCCGCAATATTTTATCCATAAAGTTCGGGTAGCTTCCCATAAACTCATTTTTTCTTTTATTCTCATTTTTCGCCTCCATTTGGTAGCAAAAGCGTGGATGTGGTGATGAGGTCTCCTTTATGATCTTCTCTCAACTTCATGATAGCGTCTTTCAGCTCCCTCAGAGAATATTTGTTTTTAGGGGCCAAACAAATATCCGACCATCCAAATCTTTTTTCTGGTGTGTTCCAATTATCGTCTTCGTTTTTCTTTAGCCTAAATTCGCCGAAACCTTTACTCATCTTAAGAAACGTTAATGCTCGAATGGGCCTTGATATTTTCTTATCATTCATCTTGAAATCCAAACCTACATAAGTGCAACTTTCTCGAAAACAACGCTTGGTTTTACTCCTAAAATCAAGTATTTTTCTAAATATCTCAGAAAAATTTGATCCCTTCGCAGTAAGCAGAAAGGCATATGAAGAAGTTGTCCAAAATAGTTCCATTATAGGTTCTATCTTTAACATTATTTCCTTAAGATTTACTGTGCTTTTTTTGGGGCGGAGAAAGGTGTATGTTCTTAATGAATAATTCATTCTTGTTCTTTTTCTCATCCGTGGTAAAATCATTTTATTACCCAAAGTAAGAGATGAACATATTGGGTCCACAATTTTAGGTCTAGTTCTCATAAGTCTAGTTCTCAATTTCTTTGCTAATTCTTCCTGTAATTCGCACACAATATTAGACGCCACCCTGGCGGAACTATCCTTAAATTCGGCAATCAAATCGTATCGCCCAAAGCAATGACCAATAAAAATAAGTTTTTTCTTTAATTTCTCATGGATAATGTCCACAATTATTTTTTCATCCTTTTGTGATACTCCTTTAGTAGAAATCCACATTATGGCATTATAGTCGGGACTAAATCGAACTTGATTTTCATGAGTACCGATGTGTTTGCTTATCGTGCCCATCCATAATCACCCCCTAATGATACTCAATCCGCTGGCGAAATTCTTCCTGCTTCCCAACGTTCCAGTTCCGCACGGGCCTGAAGTAACCGACAACTCGAGAGTAAACCTCCGTGACCTTGCCGCAAGAAGGACATTTCGGGTACTCCCCCGGGATGAAACCGTGGTCGTCGCAGATGGTGTAGGTGGGCGTCACGGTGAAGTAGGGCAACCGGGTGTTGTGGGAGACCTTGCGGACGAGGTTCATGCAGCTCTCCCCGTCCTCGAGGCTCTCGCCGAGGAAAATGTGGTGGACCGTCCCTCCCGTGTAGAGCGTCTGCAGCTCCTCCTGGTGCTTCAGGGCCGAAATCAGGTCGAGGCCGCTGTTCACGGGCAGGAGGGTGGAATTCGTGTAGTAGGGTGCGCGCTCGCCGGCCGTTATCATGTCCGGATACTTTTTCTTGTCGATCTTCGCGAGCCTGTAGCTCACGCCCTCGGCCGGAGTCGCTTCCAGGTTGTAGATGTTGCCGGTCTCCTTCTGGAAGGTTTGGATGCGTCCGAGCATGAACTTGAGAGTTTTGACGGCGAACTTTTTACCCCCATCGGCGGCTATGCTGCAATCGAGCAAATTCAGGCAGGCCTCGTTCATCCCCACCAGCCCGATGGTCGAAAAGTGGTTGTTCAAAGTGCCGAGGTAGCGCTTGGTGAAAGGCAGCAGGCCGTTTTCCATGTTTTTCTTCACCCTGTCGCGCTTTGCTTCCAGTGAAATCCGCGCCAGCTCCATTATGTACCCGAGCTTCTCGAAAAACTCGTCCTCACCCTTGGAAAGGTAACCAAGGCGGGGCATGTTTATCGTCACGACTCCCACTGAGCCGGTCGAGTCGCCCGAGCCGAAGAGCCCGCCTGTCACATTTCTTCGCAACTCCGCCAAGTCGAGCATCAAATGACAACACATACTGCGAACATCGCTCGGCCTCAGGTCGCTATTGATAAAGTTCTGGAAGTAGGGCAGGCCGTACTTCGCGGTCATCTCGAACAGCGCCGACGAAACGCCGTTGTCCCACTCGAAGTCCTTGGTCAAGCTGTAGGTGGGAATTGGAAAGGTGAAAGGTCGCCCGTTCATGTCGCCTTCCATCATGACTTCCATGAGCGCGCGATTTATCATCTCCATCTCTTCCGTGTATTCCTCGTAAGTTTTCTCGCCCAGCTTGCCGCCAATTGTCACGTGCTGGCCCGCGAGGTCCTCCGGGACGGTCAGGTCGAGCGTGATGTTCGTGAAAGGCGTCTGCCCGCCCCAGCGCGAGGCGATATTGAGGTTGAAAACGAAAGTCTGCATCGCCTGTTTTATCTTCCTGTAGTCGAGCTCATCCTTGCGAACGAACGGTGCGAGCAGGGTATCGACGGAATTGAAGGCCTGTGCTCCGGCCCACTCGTTCTGTAATGACCCGATGAAGTTCGCCATCTGGAGCAGAGCGGTGTCGAGATGCGCAGGAGGCCTAGACGCGACCTTGCTCGGGACGCCGTTAAACCCTTCCGCCAAGAGCTGGCCCAGGGACCATCCCGCACAGTAGCCCGTTATCCCCATACCCAAGTCGTGTACGTGGAAATCTCCGTGAGCGTGCGCATCCGCGACCTCCATGGGGTAGACCCTGTCGAGCGTGTAGTTCGCAATCACCGAGCCAGCGATGTGAAGCAGCAGGCCTGAAAGTGAGTAACCCACATTGCTGTTCTCCTTGACCCTCCAGTCCTGCATACCCAGATAATCGTCAACTATGTGTTCAACTTCGAGAAACGTGGATTTGAGCTTCCTCATCTCCTCGTGCTGCTTTCGGTAGAGGATGTATGCCTTTGCGGTCTTTGCATGGCCTTTCTCGATCAAAACTTTTTCTACCATGTCTTGTATGTCCTCGACGTTCGGGATTTTGTCCGCGTATTTTTCCTCCAAAATTTTCACAACTTCATCGGATAGCCTTTCCGCTATTTCCCTGTTCTTTCCGCCGACCTCGACCGCAGCCGCGAAAATAGCATTTGTGATTCGCGCTTGGTCGAAGTCCGCTATCCTACCGTCACGCTTCCGCACTCTTTTGATAATTTCACTCATACTGAACTCCCACCTTACGCTCCCGACACTCTACAAACAAAGTTCGATCTGTCAAATTCTCCGCACTGCAAGCAAACATTGAGATCCCTTCTGTGCAGTGGGTCAATCTTCGCACAACCTGCTTTATCCAAGAAATCGTGTTTTCTCCCATCGCCAAATTCGACCGCTTCCCTCGCATCATCTTGCTTCAGCAGCTCTGCCAATCTTCTAACTCTCTTGACCGCCATTCTCCTCTCTCGCTCGCCGACCTTTTTGATAATCTTGCTCATGTTGATCTCGCACCTCTCACTTTACATGCCTGGAAATTGGGGGCGATTTGCTTCTGAAGTTCCTGAAGAAATCCGAGCGGGCAAGGCGCAATGTTAGAATATTTCTCATCCACATGGGAACTGTTGGACTTGAACTGCTGGAGGCAATATTTTTTCGCGTTTTTTATCTGCTGGGTGATGAGCGTGATATCGTCTTTGCTTGTGAGCCCTGGCACCACCGTGGTCCTGAACTCGTAATTGAATCCGTTTGAACTTCGGAGCAACTCGATGCTTTTTTTAACCTCTTCCAGTGCCCCGTTTGCTTGGATACCGATTGCCGCTTGGTACTTGTCTTCAACGAGAGGTGCTTTCACATCCATCGCGACGTAATCAACGAGGTGTTTTTCGAGCAGCTCCGCCAGCATTTTCGGGTTCGAGCCGTTCGTGTCGAGCTTGACGCTGTATCCCAACTTTTTCACTTTTTCCAGAAAACTCGGTAGCTCTGGGTGAATGGTCGGCTCTCCGCCGGTTACCTCTAATCCGTCCAACCAATCCTTATTTTTCTCCAAATATTCCAAAACTTCTTCCTCGGGTATGGGCGGCAAAGCTTGGTGGTTCAAAACTAGGTCTCGGTTGTAACAGAAAGGACATCTGAAATTGCATCCCCCGACAAATACAATGGCGGCGATTTTTCCGGGGTAGTCGAGTAGAGAAATTTTTTGTAGTCCTTTGAATTCCATAGTCAGCCCCTTTAAAGATAGTTCGTTACTCTATGTGTAACAACAATTATTTATATGTTACGCTATATGTAACACATACCGCAAGGTGACCATAATGAGAGTGCTGAGAAGGAGCAAAGCCACTGAAATCCTGCTCGAGTTGCTAAATGGCCCCAAGCACGTGAGGGAGCTGCAATCCAAGGTCGGCGGTAGCGCCTCAACGCTGGAACTGCGCATCCACGAACTTTTAAAAGAGGGGTGGATTCGCTACGAAGAATCGGATGTCTGGCCCTTTAGAAAGGTCCTGAGATTGACAGACCGCGGTGCGGAAGTGGTGAAACTCTTAAAGCTCGAGGGCGGCTTCTTCGGGGCCGCTGAAAGGGCGATTAAGAAGTTCGCCTTATCAGAGGACCGGGCAAGACGCCTCCTAACGCTATTGCACGCCATGGGTGGGAAGGTCGAGGGAGGCATAAGGCTCCAAAAGTTGCTCTTCCTATCGAAACACGAATTTGGGCTCAACGAATTTTCATACCAATTCGCCCCGTATGCACATGGGCCGTTCTCGGAAGAAGTTTTAGATGACGTGACGGGGCTCGTGAGCATGAACTTGGTGAAAGTCGAAGGGAAGGTCGTTGAAGCGGGCGACGGGGTTGTGGAGAGGAGCTATAGGTTGACGACTAAAGGGGAGAAAGCGGCGAAGAAAATTTATGACAAGTTGCCAGGGGCGACAAAACGGTCCTTGCAATCATTGAAGCGGTTCAACGAGATGAAGTTAGTCGAGCTACTTCGTTATGTCTATTCCAAGTATCCAAAGGAGAGCACCGGTTAGTAATTCCTGCCACAAGCTGTTACAAAAAGGCAAAAATTGTGGTTCAACTCAGGCGCGCACCAAGATAGCCGCCCGCTCACGATCGTATCGCCAGTCAGAAGCCAAACTCCCTTTTCTCTTGTAGTACTTGGCCAACTTCTGAATCTCGGCCTCAACCACCTCCAGAGCGCGCTTGGTCCCGAAATCCTTCGGGTTGCGGGCGAGGTGGCCGTAGAGGGACACCGCTTTTCGAATTTTATTCATGAGATCCTCAGGTATCTCGGGCTTCAGGCCGTGGGCGTCCAGTATTTGGCGTACACCCTTTCCCGTCGCTCCCTCAACACTAGGTACGGCATGCTGGTCCCGCATGACTATACCTATCCTGCTCGGGGGGATACCCTCCTTCGCCAGCTTCACCACGAGCTCCTCAACATCGCTGGCCGATAGCTCACTCAGCCTTGCGCTCGGACGTCTTCTTTGCTCGCTCGCCATTCGTTCACCCACGGACTTTCTCTCTTTGTTTATACCACTTGAAAAATGCTTCGATTGCACGAGCTCGATGAGAAAATCGGTTTTTCTCATCCATTGGCATTTCAGCAAAAGTCCTGCCATCGCCCTCGCTGGCCACGAAGATGGGGTCGAATCCAAAGCCGCGCGTGCCACGAGTTTCGAGCGCGATGGTGCCCTCAACTTTGCCTGTGAAGACCCTGGGTTTCTCACCAGTCTCGCAGTACCCGACGGCAGACCTGAACTCGGCTCGTCGATCCTTTTCCCCGCTCATAAGCTTCAGCAAGCCCTCGTTGCCCAAGGTCCGAAAAACGAAATTGGAGTAGGGTCCCGGGAAACCCCGAAGTGTTTGGACGAATAATCCAGCATCCTCGGCGAAGCAGGGTTGTCTGAGCAAGGCGCATGCTTGCTGGACGCTCGGGCGCACAACTTGCTCGAGTTCGTCCGCTTGAATCTCTATGTAGGGTGTGTCACTGTGCTCGAGCTCAACGCCGTGCTTCAGCGCGATTTCGCTCACCTCCTCGAACTTGTGGCGGTTACTGGTCACGAAGATTAGTGCCATGCGCGCTCCTCCTTTTGGACATAGCGCCCACGACGCTCAATTTCTTCAACTCGTTTGATCACTTCGTTTGCCCCCTCGCCGAATTCTCGCTTGTAGCCAGATAAAACCGCACGGTAAGCCTCGTCGGTAATACGAAAATGGGTACTTTGGAGGGCGCGCCTGAGCAAGTGCAGGTCCACCCCGCGAGCTTCGAGCGATGGATTGTATTCACCCAGCCCGAAGTCGACGAAGTAGACTTTGCCTTCCCGGGTCAGAATCATGTTAGATGTCGTCAGGTCACCGTGAACGATGCCGGCGCGGTGCAACTTAGCGACTTGTCTGCCTATCAACTTGCATAACCTCCGCCTAGCAGAAGATTCCAATTTGTCGAGCACCAGCTTGACCTGCTTGCCTTCGATGAATCCCATCACGATCCGCATGCCCACGCGATCGACCTCAAATATCGTGGGGGTGGGCGTCCCGGCTTTTTTTGCATCTGCGAGCAACTTTGCTTCGAGCGCGGTTCTAGACTCGCGCAGCTGTTTATCCAATTCAGTCACGCGGTAACGCTTCGAGATGCGGTGCTTAACGATGACCCTGTCTTTACCTGCGCGGTAGAGCACGCGTGAGAAGTTCTCGAGGTAGAGATTTGCCTCAGCTCCTTTTTTAAATAACACCATATCCCACCACCTACCACCGCTATTCACTTACGTTTATAACCTAAATGAAATCACCCTTTGCGATAGAGGTGGCTACCAAGTCTGACCTGCCGCCGTCTAGGTTTTCGGTAGGGGTGGTTTTTAAGGAGGAAAATACAGTTCGTTATTAACATTGGTCGTCAACTGATAGTGGGAGAAAAGTGAGGCGGAAGCGCAGGTACATCGCGTTCGAGTTCATGGGCGAGGTAAGCAAGAGGGAAATCTCGTGGGCAATTAATCACGTTTTACATGCCCGCAAAATGGAGGTCGACAAAACGATGCTGAAGCTCGTACTTTACGACACGGACTCGCGACGAGGCCTGCTACGTTGCGGTCATAAGCAGGTCAACGAGGTCAAGGCAGCGATGTTGAGCATTAAGAAAATCGGCGGCAAAGAAGCATCGTTCGTGATTTTGGGCGTTTCCGGCACGATAAAGGCAGCGAAGAGGAAGTTCTTAGTACCCGCTTAAACAAAGTATTAATAAATGCTCTTGCTTAGAAGATACAGTCACGATCATCAATAAACAAGGTGTAAATGTATGGCTTTTGTGCCACCTGGAGCCGGCTACGATAGGGCGATTACCATCTTCAGCCCAGATGGTAAACTATTCCAGGTTCAGTACGCCCAAGAGGCTGTGAAGCGGGGCCTGACAGCCTTGGGCATCAAGGTAAACGAAGGAGTGGTTTTGGCTGCGGAAAAAAGAGTTCGGAGCAAACTAGTGGAGGAAGTGTCAATCGAGAAGATATTCCAAGTGGACGAGCATATCGGAGCTGCAGCTTCTGGGTTAATCGCTGACGCTCGCGTGCTGATCGATCACGCGCGCATCGAGGCGCAGATTAACCGGTTGCGCTACGATGAGCCGATTAGCGTGCAGGCGCTGGCGAAGCGCATCGGCGATATCAAGCAGCTCTACACCCAACATGGCGGCGTCAGACCTTTTGGGGCTAGGCTGCTAATTGCTGGCGTCGACATGAAGAGCGCTCACCTCTTCGAAACCGATCCCAGTGGTGTGGTTGCAGCGTACAAGTGCCAAGCAATCGGAGGCGGAGCCTCAACGGTCACGGAGTTCCTCGAGCGCCGCTATGAAGAGAAGATGTCGCTCAAAGACGTGGTTATCCTCGCTCTAGAGGCGCTGCGAACTGTAATCGAGGAGGAACTTGACCCCGACAAAGTAGAGATGGCAATCATCCCGAGCAAGACTAAGCGTTTCGAGAAGTTGGGTTCCGAAGATTTGGCTAAATACATAAAACAAATGAGTCCCAAGCCGCCAGCCAAGCCCGCCAAGGAGTAGCGGGTTATGGTAAGGCTTGAAGATGCAGTCATCGCTAGGATGTCTAGCCATGACACGGCTTTTGAAGTACTTGTCGATCCTGAGTTAGCCCTCGCTCTAAGAACGGGAGAAGAGGTAGACATCCATAGTATGCTCGCCATAGACAAAATTTTCAAGGACTCCAAGAAAGGCGAGGCGGCCTCTGAGGAAATGATGCAGAAGGTCTTCGGCACGCTCGACGTGTTTAAAATCGCTGAACAGGTGATCCGAAAGGGCGAGGTCCAAGTGACCACCGAGCAGCGCCGCAAGATGCGTGAGCAACGGTGGCGACAGGTCGTGGCGCTCATCTCGAAGCGGGCGATAAACCCCCAGACGGGCCTACCCCATCCACCCGCGCGAATCGAGAGCGCACTAGTTGAGGCAAGGGTACATGTTGACGAGTTCAAGAGCGCCGAGGAACAACTCCCCGGTATCGTAAAGGTATTGCTGCCAATTATCCCCCTAAAGTTCGAGACGCGAAGAATCGCGATCAAAATTCCCGCAAGCTACACGGGTAAGGCCCATCGGGTGGTAAGGAACTTCGCTACCGTCAAGCAGGAACAGTGGTTAAATGATGGTTCTTGGGCCGTGGTCGTGGAGATTCCCGCCGGCATCCAAGGGGAGTTCTTCGACAAGCTTAACAATATGACCCGGGGCGAGGTCGAAACGAAGGTGTTGTAAATGCTTCACGTTCAAAATCGCGAGCTGGTAGTGCCCGGGCAGCTAATCGCCGAGGGAGACTACCGGGTGTACGAAGGCGCGTTTCGGGAGGACAAGCAGATCTACGCATCGGTTGTGGGTCTCGCGGACGTGCGTGGGCAAAATATCCGAATCATTCCACTGCAGGGAGGCTACATCCCGAAGCAAGGCGATGTGGTGATAGGGGTGGTTGTAGATTCCCACTACTCGGGATGGATTCTCGACATAAACTCACCTTATACTGGAAATCTTTTTGTTTCAGATTTGCTGCGGCGAAAGGTCGATCTAGTCCGCGAGGATATCAGCCAATACTTAAGTATGCGAGATGTGGTGATCGCGGGGGTCAAAGATGTGAACGAGCGCATGCGGGTTCAGCTTGAGGCGGGCGAACCCGGGATGGGTCGGGTTGAGGGGGGAAAACTGGTTGAGATTTCACCTATGAAAATCCCCCGTGTTATCGGACGAAAGGGCTCGATGCTCAAAACCCTTCAGAATGTTGGTCAGTGCAGGATCGAGGTCGGACAGAACGGGCGGATAATGATTTGGGGAAAGAACCCGCGTATGACCAACGCCATCATCGAGGCCGTACTCATGATCGAGCGCGAGGCGCATACTTCTGGATTGACCGATAGGGTGCACCTCATGCTTGAAAAAATAAAATCAGAAGGAGGAGAATGAATGGAAAAACCTGAAAAACTCATTGTGGACGGCAAACGGCTTGATGGTCGCGCGCCGGATGAGTTAAGGCAGTTGAAAATAGAGGCGGGCGTTTTGGAACGAGCAGACGGTTCGGCCTATGTCGAGCTTGGTGCTAACAAGGTGCTCGCGGCAGTCTACGGGCCGCGGGAGATGCATCCACGCCACCATCAGCAGCCTGATACGGCGGTACTGCGATGCCGCTACAACATGGCCCCATTCTCGGTGGATGAGAGAAAGCGTCCCGGGCCCGATAGGCGCTCGGTGGAGATATCCAAGGTGACACGAGAGGCCCTTGAGCCAGTTGTTTTCTTGGAACTATACCCGAGATCGGTCATCGATGTCTTCATCGAGGTTCTGCAGGCCGAGGCTGGGACGCGCACCGCGGGCATAAACGCTGCAGCCGTTGCACTGGCTGATGCTGGAATTCCGATGCGCGACATGGTCTCATCGGTCGCGGTCGGGAAGGTAGACGGTACAATAGTTCTTGACCCGGCCAAGGATGAGGACCAGTGGGGAACGACGGACATGCCGATAGCCATGATCCCTAGGAAGAAGTTGATTACACTACTGCAGATGGACGGCCACTTTACCGGGGAAGAGTTCAAGCAGGCTCTGGACCTCGCATTTAAGGGGTGCGAGCAGATATACGAAGCACAGCGGCGAACCCTAAGGGAGAAGTACGCAATCAAACAGGGGGAATAAAACATGGACATGTACGGGATAGTTTCTAGCGTCAAGCGCGATTACATCGCCGACCTCGTGCGCCAAGGCAAGCGTGTTGACACCCGGATGTTGGACCAGTTCCGGGAGGTATCGGTTGAGGTCAGCCCGATCAAGAGTGCTCAAGGCTCAGCTCTCGTGAAGGTTGGGAAGACGCAGGTGCTTGCTGGCGTCAAGTTGGAGCACGCTGAGCCGTTTTCCGATCGGCCTGATAGCGGGGTGCTGATTGTCAACGCTGAGCTCTTGCCTTTAGCATCGCCCACCTTCGAGCCGGGGCGCCCAGATGAAAATGCAATCGAGCTAGCTCGCGTGGTCGATCGGGGCATACGTGAGTCGGAGGCAATCGATTTAGAAAAGCTGGTAATAAAATCTGGCGAGGACGTGTGGGCAGTATTCATCGACATTTACGCCCTCGACCACGACGGAAACCTGATCGATGCCTCGGCGCTCGCGGCGATAGCGGCGCTCCTGAATGTAAAGCTGCCCGAGGACGAGGCGTGGACGCTGTCCGAGTTTCCGCTCCAGAAAAAGCCCGTGGCGGTGACCGTGGCGAAAATCAACGGCAAGCTGATGGTTGACCCGTGTCTGGACGAGGAAAGTGTGATGGAC
>JAOUPD010000031.1 GCA_029880065.1 Hadesarchaea archaeon | reverse complement strand
GACACCAGCGGAGACGATTGCCGCGATCATCGCGGACGAATGTGCGATAGGCGTCGTGAACGACAAGGCAACCGGTGTCAGAATAATTCCGATGGGAAAAGAGGGAGAATGGGCAGAATTAGGGGGGCTGTTGGGTAGAGCGCCGGTGATGAAAGTGAGCAAATTTAGTTCCTCAAAATTTGTATCGAGAGGTGGTAGGACACCTTCCCCGATCCAAAGTCTAACCGACTGAAAGTTAGCTTAACGCCAATCAGTTAAAACTTTAAATACTGGATTGGTAGGAAATTGAGGTGGGTTCTTGAAAAAGAAAAAAGCAGTGCTCGTCCTAGAAGACGGTACAGTAATTTACGGCACGGGATTTGGTGCTGAAAAAGAAGCATCTGGTGAAGTCGTTTTTAACACTTCGATGGGCGGTTACGTTGAATTGTTGACGGATCCCTCTTATAACGGCCAAATTTTGATGTTAACTTATCCCCTGATCGGAAACTACAAGGTACATCCGGATTGGTTTGAATCCGATCGAATTTGGGCAGAAGGGCTTATCGTCAGAGAAGTTTGTGAGAAGCCCTCCCACTGGAAAGGGATCCAAACTCTTGACGAGTTTTTGAAAGAATTTAACATACCTGGTATGATGGATGTGGACACACGCTCGCTCACCATCAAGATTCGAGAGCATGGGGTGATGAAGGGGACAATCGTAACCTACACCGGTGAGAACCCTTCTGCCGCAAAGTTGCTCAAGAAAGTTAAAAAGCAGCTAAGCGTTTCTGAGCTGGATATCGTTGGCGGGACCACTTGTGAGCAAGTTGGAGAATTTGAAGGTGATGGTAAGCTTAAAGTGGTCTTGATCGATTGCGGCGTCAAGCGCAGCATCATTCGAAGCTTGCTGAAACGTGGGGTTTCGGTAACGTGCGTTCCCGCAGGCACGACTTCGAAGGAGATTAAATCGCTTGAGCCAAACGGAATAGTCATCTCAAACGGACCAGGGGATCCAGCCATATTAAGTCATGTTCGCGAAACCGTTCGAAATTTACTTCCTCAATATCCAATGATGGGTATCAGCCTTGGCCATCAGATTTTAGCTTTGGCCTCAGGCGCCAAGACTTTCAAGTTGAAGTTTGGGCACCGTGGATCAAATCAGCCAGTTAAGGATTTGGGGACCGGCAAGGTGTACATAACATCCCAAAACCACGGTTTCGCCGTTGTTGCCGAATCCCTTGAGGGGACTGGCTTTCAAATTACTAAAGTGAACTGTAACGATCAAACCGTCGAAGGCATGAAACACGTTGAGCTCCCGATTATCTCGGTCCAATATTACCCCGAATGGGACAACCAGTATCTCTTCGACAAATTCGTGGAAATGCTCGAGTGTCGATAGGAGGTTTCAAGTTGCCCAAACGTCAGGATCTCAAGAAAGTGATGGTAATTGGTAGTGGGCCCATCGTAATAGGTCAAGCGGCTGAATTTGACTATTCGGGCTCGCAAGCCTGTAAAGCACTGCGCGAGGAGGGCGTAGAAGTCGTCCTCGTTAATTCCAATCCAGCCACTTTCCAAACAGACACCGACATTGCGGACGTCGTTTACATCGAGCCATTAGTGCCTGAAATAGTAGCTGAAATAATACGCAAGGAGAAACCCGACGCTTTGATTCCTTCGATGGGTGGTCAAACCGGCCTTAACCTCGCGGTTGAACTCCAAAAGTTAGGGGTGCTTGATGAGGTGGGAGTTGAAGTGATAGGTACGCCAGTAAACTCCATTAAGGCTGCCGAGGACCGGAAGCTCTTTTTCGAACTCATGCGCGAGATAGGTGAACGAATGCCAAAATCCATCGAAGTTCACTCACTCGAGGAGGCATTGGGGGCCGTCAAAGAGCTTGAGGGATACCCAATCCTATGTAGACCTAACTACTGCCTGGGTGGCACGGGGTCAGGCGTTGCTCATGATGAGGAGGAACTCACGCGAATCGTAAGGTTTGGGCTAGACGTGAGTTTAAACCGGACCGTTTCTCTCGACAAATGTGTGCTCGGTTGGAAGGAAATCGAGTATGAGGTAATGCGTGATAGTGCAGATAACTGTATTACCATCTGTAGCATGGAAAACATCGACCCTATGGGAATTCACACTGGCGAGAGTATGGTAGTCGCTCCGGCTCAAACGCTTTCCGACCAGGAGCACCAAACCCTAAGATCCGTTTCCCTGAAAGTAATCCGAGCCCTTAAACTAAACGGTGGCTGCAACATTCAGTTCGCCGTTAATCCAGACAAATTCGAGTACTATGTAATCGAAGTTAATCCAAGAGTCAGCCGTTCCTCTGCGCTTGCATCTAAAGCCACGGGTTATCCGATTGCTAGGATAGCGACGAAACTAGCGCTTGGGATGACTCTGGATGAAATTTCCAACCCCGTGACTAAGGATACCCCCGCTTCATTCGAGCCAACCCTTGACTACGTGGTAATCAAAGTCCCGCGTTGGCCGTTTGATAAATTCCCAGAAGCCGACCAAACAATAGGCACACAAATGAAGTCCACAGGAGAAGTGATGGCAATCGGACGGACATTCGAAGAAGCATTCCAGAAGGCGATACGTTCACTCGAAGTCGGGAGGTTTGGACTCGGTGGAGACGGGAAGGACAAACCTGCCCTCGACATCGAGCCTCTAAAGTGGCAACTGACCCATCCAAATGACCAGCGAGTTTTCTTGATTAGAGACGCTCTAAAGATGGGGGTGGGTGTAGAGGAAATCTATCAACTAACGAAGATCGATCCTTGGTTCATCTGGAAGTTTAAGCGGATTATCGATATGGAAGAAAAACTCAAGCGAATGTCGCCGAAAGATCCTGAAATAGAGAAAGTCTTGGGAGAATCCAAACGACTTGGTTTTTCGGACCGACAACTCGCCTACTTGCTCAAAACCAAAGAGAGGAATATTAAGCAACTTCGCAAGCAAATGGGCATCAAAACTACTTTTAAGACAGTAGATACTTGCGCTGCCGAATTTGCTGCTAAGGCTCCATATTATTACTCGGGCTATGAGCCTATCGACGAGGTCCCGACGAGCAAGCGAAAGAGGATAATCATCATAGGGGGAGGGCCCATCCGAATCGGCCAAGGAATCGAATTTGATTATTGTTGCGTGCACTCAGTACTGGCCCTGAGAGAGGAGGGAATCGAAGCGATTATTATTAACAATAACCCGGAAACTGTTTCCACCGATTCAGACACATCTGACAAGCTTTACTTCGAACCGCTTACATTTGAGGATGCGATGCACGTCATCGAGAAAGAAAAGCCATATGGAGTGATTTTACAGTTCGGAGGTCAAACTCCAATAAATCTTGCAGTCCCACTGGCTAAGGCTGGCGTTAAGGTTCTCGGAACCTCGGCCGAAAATATTGACCTCGCTGAAGATAGAGAGCGCTTCAACAAACTTCTCAGGAAATTGAAGATTCATCAGCCCGAAGGAAGCACAGCTTTCTCGGCCGAAGAGGCAAAAAAGATAGCGAAAAAAATCGGCTTTCCCGTTTTGGTGAGGCCAAGCTATGTTCTTGGTGGACGTGCCATGGTGCGGGTGCACGATGAAATCGAACTCGCACGCTACATGGAAGAAGCCGCGAGGGTCTCAGAGGAGCGCCCAGTCCTCATCGACAAGTTTCTCTCCCAGGCGATTGAAGTTGATGTCGATGCGGTTTCGGATGGCAAAAGAACCTTCATCGGTGGGATACTTGAGCACATTGAAGAAGCCGGTGTTCATTCAGGAGATGCGGCCATGGTTATGCCGCCTCAAATCCTGAGCGAGAAAGCCATCAAGGCAATCAAGGATTACACCATTAGGCTTGCAAGGGAGTTAAACGTTATCGGGCTGATGAACATCCAGTATGCGGTCAAAAATGATGTAGTCTACGTGCTCGAGGTAAATCCGCGGGCGAGCCGTACGGTGCCTTTTATATCAAAGGCGATTGGAATCCCCTTAGCGAAAGTCGCCACCAAAGTTATGCTTGGACATTCACTCGACAATCTTGGAATTCCGAAAGGTGTAAAGATACCGTATGTTTGTGTGAAGGAATCAGTCTTTCCTTTCATTAAACTTCCCGGCGTCGATCCGGTTCTAGGCCCGGAAATGAAGTCGACCGGTGAAGTCATGGGCATAGACCGTGATCCGGGCAGGGCATTTTTCAAGGCCCAGCTGGCGGCCGGTAACAAGCTCCCAACTTCGGGAAGAATATTCATGAGTGTACGAAAGGGGGACCAACAGGAGTTCGTTCCGGTTGCAAGAAAGCTCAAGAAACTTGGGTTCGAGATCTTAGCCACTGATGGCACGAGCGATGTGCTCCAGAAAGCTGACATCGAATCAAAACTAGTATTGAAAGTCTCCCAAGGGCGTCCAAACATCATCGATTACATTCGTGCTGGTGATGTCGATTTAATTATCAATACCCCAACCGTCGGACGAGATCCGGTGCGCGATGGGTACCAGATTCGACGAGCGGCAATAGATCTTGGAATTCCCTATATTACAACTCTAACGAGCGCGAGTGCTGCTGTTCAGGCAATAGAGAGAATATCGAAGGGAAAAATTGACATTAGGTCGCTCAATGAATACCATACTCAGATAAAGAAGATTCAGTAAAAACCATGGATTTTTTGGTTTATCTATAAAGGGAAAAGTTACGTCTTTAGTGCTTGAATACCCTCATGCCACTGAATACCATCGCGATGCCATATTCGTTCGCAGCATCGATAACTTCTTGATCCCTGATCGACCCCCCAGGCTGGATGATGGCGGTTACGCCAGCACCTGCAACGACATCAATAACATCCCTAAATGGCAAAAACCCATCGCTCGCCACTACAGCGCCTTTCACCTTTTCTCCGCTTTTGTTCACTGCAACGCGCGCAGCGTCTACTCTGCTGGGCTGTCCAAAACTAACTGCGATCGTTCTTTCCCCCTTCGTAAAAACCAGCGCGTTTGATTTACAATATTTGACGACTTTAAACGCAAACAGCAAGGATTTAATCTCCTCATCAGTTGGAGCTCTCTTGGTTACTATTTTGAGATCGCGGAGGTCTAACTTCTTTATATCTCTCTCTTGGACGAGCAAACCCCCTACAACAGATCTTATTTCTTTCCCGTCGCTCCTACTTGGTTCTAGTTCAATCTCTAACAGACGTATGTTCTTTTTCTTCTTCAAGATGTCCAAAGCTTCTCGACTAAATTTTGGGGCGATGATTGCATCTAAAAATACTCTTGACATCTCCCGTGCCGTATCCGCATCAACTTCTCTATTCAGAGCAACTATCCCACCGAACTCCGATATCGGGTCAGTTTGATGTGCTAGTTTGTATGCGTCGAAAATCATCTCGGCTGTCGCCACACCAATTGGGTTAGTGTGCTTCACGATAACACAGGTTGGATTTTCAAATTCTTTTACGACTTCAAGGGATGCTCCTAAGTCAAGGATGTTGTTGTACGACAGTTCCTTTCCCCACAACTTTCTTGCATTCGCGATGCTGGGTTCTTTGATGTCCTCTCCATAAAATGCGGCTTTTTGATGTGGGTTCGCGCCGTAGCGCAAATTTTGAATTTTTTTATAAGTTAAAGAAAGTGTCTCCGGAAACTCTTCTCCGCGAAACATTCCCCGTAAGTAATTTGAAATTATTGTATCATATCTTGCGGTGTGGGCAAATGCTTCCACAGCTAGCCTTTCTCTAGTTTTATCGCTTAGTTCGCCGTCTTTTTCCCTCAACTCCTTTAAAACCTCGTTATATTCATTAGGGTTAACAATCACCACAACATTTCTGTAATTTTTAGCTGCGGAGCGAAGCATTGCTGGCCCGCCTATGTCTATATTTTCAATCGCCTCTTCAATTGTGCCGCCGCTTTGGATTGTTTTCTCAAATGGGTAAAGATTTACAATTACTAGATCTATAGGCTCGATATCATGCTTTCTCAACTCTCGTATATGCTCTCCTTTCTCCCTGATTGCGAGGATCCCCCCATGCACTTTTGGATGAAGAGTCTTCACTCTACCATCCAGTATCTCTGGAAAGCCAGTGAAATCTGAAATGTCTTTCACTTTTATCCCATTCTTTTTCAAAAACTTTGCAGTCCCCCCAGTTGAGATGATTTCGATACCCAGGTCTTGAAGTCCTCTGGCGAACTCTACGATACCGGTTTTGTCCGAGACGCTGATCAGTGCTCTTGCAATTCTCATCCTGCACCCAAAGTCCAGATAATCTAAGGTAGATAAAGGTTTTCGTTGTTTATAATTTTTAATACTTTAATATAGGCGAGGCCCTTTGAATACTCTTTTTCTTCTAAATCCTACTAATCGGCACCAAATATGAACTTGGGATCGGACTTCCTCTCCCTACGCCCCGCCTTAGAATAAGCCATGTCATTCGTACTCTATCGTCGCCGGAGGCTTGTCAGTTAAATCGTAAAGGACGTGAGTGACTGTCGGGATTTTTTCCCTTATCCTTCCCTCGATTCGCTTCAAAACCTGCCATGGGAGTTCGACGGACTTTGCGGTCACGGCATTCTTTGATTGGACCACTCGAATCGCTATCACTTCCCCGTAATTCCTCTCCCCACTCAAGGTAACTCCAGTCGCTCTGTCGCCCATCGCTATCGCGAATGCTTGGAAACACGGAATGTCCTTGGTTTCTTCCTCTACAATTTCCGTGGCTTTCCTCACCAAATCCACTCTCTCGGGGGTTACTTCACCTAGGATTCTGATCGAGAGGCCGGGACCTGGAAAAGGTCTTCGGTCGTGGATTTCAGCTGGTAGTCCAAGCGCTTTGGCGACTTCGCGAACCTCTGGTTTGTAGAGGTCTTTCAAAGGCTCCAGAATCTTGAAACCATACTTTTCGAGTGGGTGAATCCCAATTTGCTCCAAGACGTTGTGTTGTGTTTTTACGCCCGCTTTAGTTTCAGCCACATCTGCTGCTATCGTACCCTGTAGCAGGTATTCCGCCCCTAATTCGTGCGCAACTTTACCAAAAACTCGGTAGAAGTTTTCTCTAAATGCTTTCCTTTTCTCCTCCGGGTCCGTTAGACCTTTGAGTGCCCCAAAGAATTCATCCTTAACATTACAGAGCTTAACAGAAACACCCAATTTTTCGAAAATTTCAAAGACCTTCTGGGGCTCGTTTTTCCTCATCAATCCGTCATCTAAGAAGACTGCGGTTAATGTATCAGGTATCGCGCGGTGGCCCAGTATAGCTGCGACCGAGCTATCTACACCGCCGGAAAGGGCAACAACAGTCTTTTTATTCCCTACCGTGTTTTTCAGCCACTCAACTTTTTCCTCGATGAATTTTTGAGAGTCGAACATTATTCCACCTCCTTGATGATTCTAGCTGTTTCATAAATAAGGATTTTCCACGATTATGGGTGTTGTACAGATAGATACCATACTATGGATAAATTAAAAAAGAACTCAGTGAAAATTCCATTGGAAGAGGATAATCCCATGAATGAAAAGATGTTGATATACGAACCAAGAAACGATAGAAAAATGCGGATTGTAGTGCTTTTTTCCGGAGGTGCCAGCGCTCTTCCTTTCATGGTTGGAGGCGAAAGCTACGAAGTCGTCGGCGCTATTTCTTCAAATAAAAACGCTTCTGGAATAAAAAAGTTTGAGAAGTTAGGCATACCGGTGGAAGTGGTGGATATCCACGATTTCTATGGGGACAAACCTATCACTGACATGAAAATTAGATCGGCCTACGATGAAAAACTTCTGTCAATTATAAAAGAGAGAAAGTGGGAGCCGGATATAATCGCATGCTCGGGTTACATGTATATTTTGACCAAGTTTTTAAACGGATTTCCAGCTAGGGTCTTAAACGTACATCCTGCAGATTTAACGATAAAAGAAGGAGGGAAGAGAAAATATAAAGGGAGTAACGCGGTCGCAGAGCAAATGAAAGATGGTGAGAAAGTTACGAGGTCTACCATCCACATAATGGATGAAAAACCAGACCACGGGCCCATCCTATTCGTATCAGAAGGCCTACCGATAGAAAATAGAAGTCCAAAGGAACAACAAGAGCTCATGAAGGAAAAATGTGATGGGCCTGCTTACAGGAAAACTCTTGAAATGTTATCAAAGGGAATGTTTGCTATTGATTCCGACAAAAATGTTTATGTTAAGGATGGAGAAAAGTGGGTTAAAAGGGTTTAGAGGTGTTAAATTTGGCTGTGGGAGTTTTAGGGATAAGTTATGGAAGCAGATTCGCTTGCATGGCAGATTCTCTTTCCAGAAGTGCTCATGGTGTAAAACTCTTCATAGCAGACAAGCAGGGAAATCCTTACAATATAAAAAAGGCGGAAGAAATTGGCGGTAAGCATGTTATAATCCCCAATTTAAATTTAGATGATATCACCAAATTTGCTAAGAAACATGAAAATGAAATCGACTTCGGTGTACTCGGTCCTGAAGCCCCAGGCATGAACGGAATCAGAGACAGAATTGAAAAAGAAACGAAAATAAAAATGATCTGCCCAACAGCCGAATATTTTATCGAGAGAAGCAAAGTCGAACAAAGAAGATTAATAGAGAAGATAGTCCCCTCAGCAAATCCGAGATTCAAAGTCTTTGCTCCCAGCGACTATGGTTCAGGAACCGAAGTTAAAAAAGGTGTCTATAAGTGGCTGGACGAGATTGGAGACGAAGTGGCCGTAAAACCCGATGCGCCGGCGACGGGGAAGGGAGTGGGCGTCTGGGGGGATCATTTCACATTCAGAGAAAGTCTGTTTGAAGATTATTTCCTACCAAATTTCGAGAAGGGTCCTGTGATAGTAGAGGAAAAGTTAGAGGGAGAAGAGTTTTCACTACAATTCGTTTCAGATGGAAAGCATTTGGTTTCCACCCCCGCTGTCAGAGATTACAAGAGAGCTTTTGACTGGGACTTGGGCCCCAATACCGGGGGAATGGGCTCTTACAAAGATAGGGGGGACCTGCTCCCATTCATGAAAGAAAGCGACTGGAGAGAATCACTGGAGATAGGAGAGAAGATTCATGATGAGTTAAAGAAGAACGAAAAAAACCTAGGAGTTAGAGGAAATCTGTACATGGCTTACATAACCACAAAAAGTGGTGTGAAAGTCCTTGAGATAAACAGCAGATGGGGCGACCCGGAAGTAATGAATATCCTGCCGATCTTGAAAGACGATTTTGTCAACGTTTGTTACAAAATTTTAGATGGTAATTTAAGAAAACTAGATTTTGAGGATAAAGCAACAGTTGTGACTTACGCCGTCCCTCTGGAATATGGGGGGTATGTAAGTTACTCGGGCCCTAAAAATGTAGATCTAAGTAAGGCTGAAAAATTAAAGGAAAAGCACGGAGACAACTTGAGAATTTATCCAGGCGCCATGGAGTTGAAAAATGGCGGGACTTATGCTTTAAGGTCCAGAGCTGTCGCTGTGGTGGGGATATCAAACACATTAGAGGAAGCTAGAGAAATTTCCATGGAAGGAATTAGAAAAATCGATGGTCCTTTGAGACACAGAGAAGATATAGCTCTCCCAGAATACATAAACAGGAGCAAAAAACACATGGGAGAACTTGGGCTGAAAAAATAGTCTTAAGTTATTTCATGATATATTAAAAAGAGAGGGTCAAAATGAGTGGAATTTTTGGCATAGTCTCTCGACGGGATTGTTCGGAAGATCTATTTTACGGCACAGACTATCTCTCTCACTTGGGCACGGAATATGGAGGTCTAGCAGTTTTTGGAGAAAGGATTGTAAGAAGTATTCACACCCTGAGGCAGAGTCAATTCAAGTCAAAGTTTTATGACGATTACAAGGCCATGCATGGCAATAGCGGGGTGGGCGTGATCACCTCTAGAGAAATACAACCGGTCTGTTTAGATTCAAAATTTGGCCAGTTCGGTATATGTACAACTGGCTTAATACAAAATGCCGAAGAGCTGGCTAGCGAATTACGTAAAAAAGGTGTCTCGTTCAGCGAGATAACAGGCGCAGGCGTGAACTCGACCGAACTTGTTGCTAAGCTCATTGCAGAAGGAAAGACCATTGTAGAAGGAATTAATCACATGTTTGACAAAATCAGGGGTTCTTGTTCGCTTCTTCTGCTCAATAAGGAAGGCATCTATGCTGTTAGGGATAAGTTTGGTTATAGTCCTCTTGTTGTAGGGCAAAAAAGAGGATCTTGGGCAGTAACTTCCGAAACTTCAGCTTTTTTTAATCTAGGTTTTAAAATTAAAAAATATCTTTGGCCCGGAGAAATAGTCTTGCTCACTCCTTTAGGGATTGATCAAAAGCAGAAAGGCACAACCGTGGGCCAAATAAACAGCTTTTTATGGATTTATTCAGGATTTCCAGCTTCTTCCTATGAAGAGGTGAATGTAGAAATCGTCAGGGAGAAATGTGGAAAATATCTGGCAAAGAATGATAACGTCAAGGCAGACATGGTCGCTGGCGTTCCGGATTCAGGTACTACTCATGCTATTGGTTATTCGTTGGAATCAAAAATTCCTTTCAGGAGGCCACTGGTCAAATATACCCCCGGATACGACAGGAGCTATACCCCACCCTCCCATGAGACTAGAGAGTTGGTTGCGAGGATGAAACTAATCCCGATTAAAGAGTTGATTGAAGGACAAAGAATTGTTCTCTGTGATGATTCGATAGTAAGGGGTACCCAGTTAAAAAATATCGTGCAAAAATTATGGGATAATGGAGCAAAAGAAGTTCATTTGCGAGTAGCATGTCCCCCCATACTGTTCCCGAGCGTGTTCGATTATTCAACAAGGACTATTGAAGAATTGGCCGCTCGTCGTGCTATAAAAGCCATTGAAGGAAGAGATGTTGAAGATGTGAGTGAATACATTGACCCAAATTCCAAGAAGTATAAGAAAATGGTAAATTATATTGCCAAAGAGGTGGGTGTTACTTCATTAAGATATCAAACATTGAATGATATGATAAAGGCTATCGGGATTCCCAAAAATCGTCTTTGTTTGTATGTATGGACCGGCAAATCTATAGCCGAACCGCTTCGTAAGACTTAGTTTTTTGAGTTTGAGTGGGGATATCTCCATCAATATTTATTCAATCAAGTCACTTTTGGCGTCTAAGCGTTTTATTATTGGCTTCTATCTTTTCTTTCATCCGACGTTGGTATTTTGCGATTTTCTTTGAAAGTTTCTCGTCATTCAGTGCCAATATTTTCGCAGCCGCCAGAGCAGCAGCCTCGGGTTCCAAGAGGACAAGAGGGGCAACACCGCTAGGCATACGTAACGACGAGTAGATATCGATGCGTAATTTTTTAGAATATGGCGGGCATGCTATCACGGGATATTTAGTATTCGCATCGACTAAACCTGAAAGAGCATTTGACTT
>JAOUPD010000110.1 GCA_029880065.1 Hadesarchaea archaeon | reverse complement strand
ATCCTTTTGCGAAGCCCTCTTGCCCAGAGAGAAACATGAGGCCATCTCGCCAACAGCCCCACATATGTTTGGCATCACTCTCACCACGCGGGCGTTCGTCCACGCTTCAATAAATTTTGTCGAGACCCCTGCCGCAACCGAGATGAATAGCTTGCCATCAGAAATTTCCTTGGTCTTCTTTAGCACGGATTCGACGATATCGGGTTTCACTGCGATGAGCACAACATCACACCGCTTAACCAATTTTTGATTGTCACCAGTAGTTTCGATGCCGAGATTTTTTAATTTAGTTAGATTTTCTTCCCTGATGTCGCTTGCAATCATCTCTTCGGCACGCAGAGTCTTAGTTTCTAATAAACCTTTCACCAAAGAACTGCCGAGATTACCGCAACCGATAACTCCAATTTTCATCTCACTCCCGCATCCATATCGTCCAAGGATATTAAAGTGCTAACCTCGGAAGCCTTTTAGATTTCAGGTGTCAGTTTTAATCGAGCCGCCGTAGCTCAGTTGGTAGAGCGCCACCTTGGTATACTTACAAAAAGGTGGAGGTCGCGAGTTCGATCCTCGCCGGCGGCTCCACCTAGATTTCGTTTTACAACTCATATCTTCCTACGTTTTGACTTGGCGCAACACCTGACCCATACATACAAATACTGGTACCCTATAGAGTGAAGTTCGGTGAGTTCGTGACATGGTTGGACGGATTAATCATTTTCATCGTTCTTGTCGTAGCCGTATTTCTGTTGCTTGCGATAAGGGTCTTGCGAGAATACGAGCGGGCAGTGAAATTCAGGTTGGGCAGGTACGTTGGGATCAAGGGGCCTGGAATCTTCCTGATAAATCCGATACTCGATAGGCTAAAGAAAGTTGACCTGCGCACGATAACGCTCGATGTACCTAAACAAAGAGTGATCACTAGGGACAACGTGAGTGTCAATGTCGATGCGGTCGTTTACATGCGGGTGGTAAACCCGAACGATGCCATACTGAAAGTTGAGCACTACATCATAGCCACGAGCTTGCTCGCTCAAACCACGCTGCGCGATGTACTTGGACAAAGGGAACTAGACGAACTGCTGACTAAGCGTGACGAACTGAATGTGGGCATTCAGAAGATCCTCGATGAGGCGACTGACGCTTGGGGCATAAAGGTGAGTTCGGTGACGATAAGGGACGTAAGCCTGCCCGAGGAAATGCTCCGCGCGATAGCGAAGCAGGCGGAAGCAGAGCGGGAGCGGAGATCGAGGGTGATAATGGCCCAGGGTGAGTCCGAGGCCGCGAAGAAGATGGCTGAAGCCGCAAGGCAATATCGGGATGATCCTGCTGCACTAAGGCTTCGAGAACTTCAAACGCTTACCGAGATAGCCCGAGAAAAGAACATGATTGTGGTGAGCCCGACTCAGCTCGGCACCCAACTTGGAGAAGTGCTCGGTTTAGCCTCGTCAGTTCAGAAAAAAGGAAAAAGTAAGTAAAGAACAATTATTTCTCGCCACGTTTTTCGACGATTAGCACCAATCCCTTCACATCCTTGACCACGACTTCCTCGCCCTTTCGAATCCGTTGTTCAGAGGTTGCGCGCCAGAATTCACCTTTTAGTTTGACAATCCCGTCTGGTGCGATGTCGGTATTAGCGACACCAACTTGGCCCACCATCGCTTCTCTGCCCACAGTCACGGGCTTCTTCATGGCACGCCTCGCTAGCACGATTAAGATGGCAAATAGAGCGAGCAAAACTATCGCTGCTCCTTTTGCCAAGTTGCCTGCGACCTCAATCCACGGCTCTTTATCGATCATCATCAGGCCCAAGAAGAGGGCAACCCCCCCACCAACTCCGAAAACACCGAAGCCGGGCGTGAAGAGTTCGGCCGCAATCAGCACCACTCCAAGCAGGATCAGCGCGACCCCGACGTAGTTTATTTCGAGTACTCCCAAACCCCAGAGGGCCAGCAGCAAGCATATCACGCCAGCTATGCCGGGGATTCCTATGCCCGGGGTGGTTATCTCGGCTAAGACGCCAAGCAGGCCGGCGATAAACAAGATGGAAACTATGTTTGGGTCGCTGAGCACCCTCAACACTTTTTCGAAGATGCCCATCTCGAGAGTTTCTACCCTAGCTCCGGATAAGCCAATGTTGTCCAATATCTCGTCGACGCTGCTGGCGCGCAGCTCTATTATCCCGTTGTCGAGAGCTTCCTGAGGCCCCATAGTTAAATTTTGGGCTACGAATAACTCTGCGACATTTTTGGGCCGTCCTCGTTGATCGGCTACCTCCCCTATCCACTCCGCCATCGCCGCGGTAACTTTTGGATCCTCCGGCCTCGGTTGCGCCGCCCCGATTGTTGTTCCGTTGTCCATGACCGCGGTATTGGACGCTAGAAGGATGAAGGTACCAGCTGAGTAAGCCCATGCCCCTCGTGGTGTGACCCAGACAACGAGTTCCACCTCCGCATTCAGCATTCGATCGACGATTTCCTTCGTCGCCGAAAGCAATCCACCGGGTGTGTTCATCTTTATTATCAGCGCGACGTTGTCTCTTTCGGCCCGGTCAATTGATTTTCTGATGAAGTTCGAGATGCCGGCGTCGATTGTTCCGTCTACCTCTATTACATAGACCGACTCTTGCTGAGCTTCACCCAAGTGGGCAGTTGCTACGCAGCCGAGAATTATCAGAAAAATAGCGAGCACGAAAATTCGCTTTTTCATCAGCTTGGCACCCGCTTGATGTCGCCCTTGCCGGGTGGTAGCGCTCGCTCAAGTTCATCCAGCGAAACATCTACCCCCTCAGCCTGCAAAAGTGCCCGGACTTCACGTGCGAGCTCGGATTTCTTTAACCCTCCCGGGACGACCCTGACAACATTTTGCGAATGTTTTTTAATCGCGCTCAAAGGGCCGCACGTAACCACCAGTTCACCATTAATCATCACGGCACCAACGGCTGCTTCGGTTGGAACTTTTAGAAAATTGCGTTTGTCCCGGATCATATAGCTTCCCTTCGGCAGGTATGCACCGGACGATACTCGCTTCGAAACTTGCTCGGGCATCACCCAGTAGACATCCAGTTCTCCCAGTCCCTCCCGCCACGCCCGCGAGTGCATCGCCGCGAACTCCGCTGCCTCCCTGAGGGTAGTTTCAGGTACTTCCTTACCTGCTGCCTTGACCACGACATGGGGGGCACCG